>JBAZRS010000076.1:0-13376 GCA_041662825.1 Victivallales bacterium
GCTGAAAAGCCGACAAGCCCTTTGCGTTTGGCGTAGGCGTTGGCCTTCTTGACGCGTTCGCTGCTCCAGTTGGAACCTCCGAACGCCTTCAGCCTTCCGGCTTTCAGGTGCTCGTTGAGGACGTCGATGAATTCGCCCACATGGATGTCCGTATTGTCACGGTGCATCATATATATGTCGAGATGATCCGTCTGGAGGCGGTCGAGTGATTCCATAAGTTCCCTGGTAATGCTTTCAGGATTGCAGTTCGGCGTATGGGCGCCTTTGTCCAAAATCACCACCTTGTCGCGCAGGTTCCGTGATTTTATCCAGTCTCCGAGAACTTTCTCGCATTTGCCTCCGCCATATATGTAGGCGGAGTCGAAAGAGTTGCCGCCGCGTTCGAAATAGTCGTCGAAGATCACCGCCGCATTCGGGAATGCAGTCTGGTTGTCCACGCCCATGACAAGGCGCGAAACCTGTTTTTCCAACCCTGCGATAGTCCCGTATTTCATTTTTGAGTCGGGTTTGACTGTGAGCGGACGTTTGTGCACCGGCATTGTGAAGACTTCCGGTTTTTCCGCATCGTAGACCAGGTTTATCTCGCGGCGCCACATGTCCAGCATCCTTATGTTGCCCATCGAATCGTTCCACGACATAGCCGGGAATATCGCCTGCCTGTTCCCGATATGCGCTGCGACAGTGTCCGCCTCGATTCCGTAGAGCCATTCGTCAGTCTGGATTGTGATTTCCCGCGCTTCCTTCTCGTCGTTGCGTTTCACGATTATCTTGGAAGTTCCGCCTTCGCGTGACGGAATCCATGGGGAGGGGATGAAGATGTTGCCCTCCGAGCCGAATATCCTGACTACATTCTCCTGGTTCACTGCAACGCCTGTTGCTAGGGTCGCAAGAATGTCGTTATCAAATTTTGCGGTCGCGACAGCCCATTCGTCGGCGTTTGACTGGCCGAGATGCCCGAAGCCTTTTACGGAAACAGGTTCGGCGAAATCTCTGCCCAGAGCCGCCCCGGCGACAAGCCTGCACATCGATGTGCAATAGCATCCGACATCGAGTATGCCGCCACCCCCGAGCTGGTTTTTAAAAAGTCTGCCTTCGGGATTGTAACCGGCGTGGAAGCTGAAAGAAGCCTGGATGACGCGCACATCGCCGATGACTTTCTCGCGCAGAAGCTCGACCAGCTTTTTCGTCTGCGGATGGCAACGGTACATGAACGCCTCCATGAAGAACACATTGTTGTCCTTTGCCGATTCGATCATCGCCATGAGTTCGTAACAGTTCAGTGCGGCCGGTTTTTCACAGAGGATGTGCTTGCCGGCTTCGGCCGCCTTGATCGCCCATTCCGCGTGCATCGGATGCGGTGTAGCTATATAAACCGCCTGGACATCATTGTCGGCCAGAAGCGCTTCATACGATCCGTATCTGCGCGGCACATTTAATTCATTTCCGAAGGCATCCGCTTTTTCCTGGCTTCTGCTGCCGACAGCGATCATTTCACCGGTCTTCGAATGCTGTACGCCTTTGGCGAAAGCCTTGGCGATACCGCCGGCGCCGATTATGCCCCAGCGGAGCTTATTGTCATCTGCGATCATCTATTCTCCTTGTTTATGCTTTTCAGTTTCTTATAATTTTGGTCCGCAGACGATGCGGAACCCTATGTTCCTCTTGGCTGATTTGTAGTCAATCTGATAACGTGTGGAACTGGCGAGTTCGTTTGCATTGCTCATGAAGGAACCGCCGCGCAGGACCTTGAGATTGTCGGCCGAGGCGTCGGAACCCTTGGGATCCTTGACTTCGATTCCAAGATAGGGCCCGTCGTACCAGTCGTGGCACCACTCCCATACGTTCCCGTGCATGTCGTAAAGGCCCCAGGCGTTAGGCTTCTTCTTTCCTGCCGGAAAAGTTTTACCTCCCGAGTTAAGCTTGAAGAATGCGTAATCCGGCAGCAGGCCCGGAGCATCGCCGAAACAATAAAGCGTTGAAGGTGGAAGCGACTTGTCTTTGGATGCGGAAGCTCGGCACGCATATTCCCATTCCGCTTCAGTTGGCAGCCGGTATTCATAACCGGAAGGCAGCCTTTTCGCTAGAGCTTCGCGCTTGGTCAGCCATTTGCAGAACTGATCGGCGGCTTTCCAGTTTATCCCCACTATGGGCTGATTCTCATCCCCCCAGAAATCGCCTCCGCCGCTTTTCATTTTATAGTCCTTCGTGATGGGACAATAATCGTTGGTCCACATTATTTCCTTGTCCTTGTCGGCTTTTTTAGGTTCGTTGGGATCGCCGTTGGGATTCTGGAGGTAATAAAGGAACTGGCCGATTGTGATCTCGCACAGCCCCATCCAGAAAGGCCTGGTGATTGTAACGGGGTGGGGCTTGTTGTCTGCATCGTCCGCCGCTGTGGCGGACCCCATCAGGAAAAAACCGGGAGCTATGGGCGTGAAATTCAGTTTGAGGTCTGGAACCATCCATTTCTTGTTCGGGACCGGGCCGCCTGCCACGTTTGTCTTGAACGCCTTGATCTTGTTTATCATGTCCTCGATTTCGCCCCTGGAATCTTCCGCGAGGTAGTATTTCGGATCAGAAACCATGGAATCCAGGAGGAGCAGGGCCCTGTCGCATAATTCAGCAGGTGTCATTTCGCTCTCCGCCTTATCCTGCGCGGCCTTGGCCTGGAGGAAAAGCCTGTCGGCCTCGGCGATAACAGTCTTGAGCCTTTCCTGCTGTTCCTTGAGTTTCGCCTCGACTTTTTTAAGGGCGTCATGGAGTTCGAGGAAATTCCTTATTTCGCCGGTGGCTCCCGATTCCTTTATTTTAATGAAAGCCGAGAAAGCCTCCCTGCTGTTGCCTTTATCCATTTCCCCGAGGCCGTAGTCGAGATAGGCCCCCAGTGTTTTCAGGTCATTGGAGAGAGGCAGCGGTTTTTCATTTGCATGCTTGTCCAGGAGTTTTCTGATTTCATCAAGAGGGGTTGTGTTCTGAACCTCCCGGAAGGCTTCCGACGCTTCTTCGTAATGGCCCTCTTTCAATTTCAGTATTCCAAAGTCAAGGAAATCTCCGGGGCTCATTGAGATCTTGTCTGCGAGGGTCTCAATCAGTTTATGCATGTTCTCCAGACATTCCTTGCCGGCGACTATCCTCATGGAAAGATCATAGCTCTTCAATATTTTACCCGTCTCAATTTTCACATCAATCATCTTGGCTATGATGGTGAGCCTGTTCCCTTTCTGGTCAATCTGTCCGGTGACAATATAATCGGCTCCGACCAGGGCACCGAATTTTGAAGCTTCCAGCACCCCGCTTGAGCCGACCTTCTGCTCCTTCAGGACTTTTGCGATTTTCGCACGCGTAATGATTCTGTAGTCGGTCTGCTGGGTTAGTTCATTCTCGAATTTCTCCGCAATATCCCAGCCGTTGAGCCCCCATTCGGCCAGGGAGGGGGCGATGGAGAAATCATGGACTGCGACCCATGGTTTTCCGGCGTCGGAGGGTCTCTTTGCTTTCGGATTCACGGCCCCGGAGGAATTTTCGGCTTTTATCTGCTCCGAGATTTTCTTGTTTTGAGGCATGTACTGGTTATTGTCGTCCGCCGTCAGGGCCGCTGAGAAGCAGATGAGCAGATATGACAGGATTATTGTGGATAAAGTTTTCATGCTTAAACTCTTCAAAATCACAGTTTTTTCCCCGAGAATGACCGTTCTCCCTAAAAATACGATGGAAAAGGAGTTTTGCAATCGATTCAAGCATCATAAGATTCGCCATTTGGCGATCCCGCAGGAGGCGGAGATCTAGGTTTTTTCCGTGCCGGCTTGTCTTACCACTTCATGCCGGGATCTTTCAGCAGATCGTTCACCCTGCCGTCGATTATTTCATCGGCTTTTCGCTTGCGCTCATCAAGTTTAATCTTGAATTCACCGAGTTGTTTTTCAGCCTGTTCAAGGCGTTTGAAGTTCATTTCCATCTTTTTCTCGAATTCTTCTTTTACCGAATCCCTTAATTCGCTTTTAATCTTTGCCTTTTCGTTGTCGCCCTGGACTTTGCGGAATTTCTCGGCAAGTGCGCTCGCATTGCTGTTCTGCTCTTCGTGTCCCCCCCTCTTGAATTCCATTCTCGTTCTCATTTCTTCCCTGAACGCTTCCGGATTTTCCTTGTTGAGCTTCTTGAGTTTTTCCAAATCCTCCTGGGAGAGTTCGGTTATGAATTTCTTGAAAAGTCCGCCCTTGTCGCCATATGCATCACCCCCGCCTTTTTTGGAATAGGCTGATGAAGCCCTGTCCATGTGGATTTTATCCGCAGGTTTTGCGGCAGATTTGGAGTCCGCCGGCTTCTCTGTGTCTGCAGCAATGAGCGTCTGTGAAATAATTGACAGAACCGATAGCGTGAGTGCGATGATAAACATTCTGAATGTTGACATGATATGCCTCCCCTTGATTTTGGTAAGCTCTGAAATAGAGGTTCCGTTTATTGTTATGTTGACAGGTCGGTAATGAAATCTTCAAGCTCCTTTTCATTCCTGTTGTCGGAGTTTCCGCTTGAATAGATGTTCAGAATGCTCAGTTCCAGCTCAGTCGTCAACTCGAAGAAATCCTTCTCCATGTCAATGTTTCCCCATGGTATTGAGCTTGAAGACCTGTAACTGTCTCCTTTTGTTCTGCTTTGACGGTCAATGCTGTCAAGGGAAAGCCATGTGACGAATACGCAGCATGCGGCGGCCGCATACATGAAAATCCTGCGGACAAAGACCGTATGGCGAACTTTCCCTTTATCAAGATAAGCCGCCGCCGCCCCGCGGATTTTGAAGTCAATATTCCTTGAAGGTTCCGCAGCGGCAGCCGGTTTTGCGTCTTTGAGCGCAGCCCAGGCTGAGGCAAGATTCCTGCATCCTGCGCATGATGCGATGTGAGTTTGAATCTCGTCCCCGGGCTCCGCACCGGAAAGAACAAGTTCTTTTGCTTTTTCACAGTTCATCTTATTTCAACTCCTTTTATGATTCCATTCGGAAAGCTGCTTCTGCAGATTCCTTAGCGCATATTGCATTCTTCCCAAGGCTGTATTGATTGAACATTTCTGGATTTCAGCGATTTCCTTAAAGCTGAAATCCTCCTGACGCAGCAGGAAAACCTCTCTCTGGTCAACCTGAAGCTTCTTTATGCAGTCCTCAAGAGCTTTGGAAAGCTCGGCCCTGTCGATATTCTTCCAGGGTTCGTATTTCTCATCTGATAAAAGAGGGTTTTTATCATCCTCGAAATTATTGTGCCCCTCCCGTTTCGCCCTTCTGAAATGATCGATTGCGAGGTTGTGCGATATCCTGATGACCCAGGCGAGGAACTTCTGGTTGTGCCTGTAGCCGTGCAACTGGTTGATGACTTTGATCCAGGTCTGCTGGAATAGGTCTTCAACCAGGGCGTGCTGCCCCGGCAGAAGCCTGTGAAGATAGGAATATAACTGTTTTCTATATCTTTCATACAACGCCTCAAACGCCGAAAGTTCATCTTTCAGAAAACTGCTTATCAGTTCAGAGTCGGACAACTCTCTTTTTAAATCATTTCTCATATGAAACGTTTTGAACAATTATATTATTGTGTCGGGGGTGCGGAATAACAGGAAATCCGAAATCAGAGGCATGAACGTCGAAACAAGCTCCAAATCACCGAGATAAAAGTTTTCAAGCTTCTGAAATTCCCGCATTATTCTCTTGAATTTCGATATTTGTACTCCAAGCTTGGATTGCGGGCGAAGCCGGCCTTAGTACCTCAGCCACCATTTTTCACCGACCCTGGTGTCAATGTCTTTCCAGTCCTTTTGGGCGACAATGGAGTCGTTGCCCCATATTTCAATATAATAGGCGAGCAGCTTGCGGGATTTCAGGGTTTTCAAGTCGAATTTAACCTGTTCAGTGCCAAAGTGCCTGAGGTCGATATTCATGCCGCGGTTATGTTCATCCTCATTCCGGATTGGCCTGTCAAATCCTTTAACCTCCTCCAGTATGGCGGACTCGTCATAGCCTTTGCCTTTCGGCTTAGCCTTGGAGGGGTAGGCGAAACTCAATACTTCCCATTCACCGGAATCAGTGCCGTGCGGCACAAGCACGTAAAGGTACACATATGGAACCTTGATCCTGGGGATTTCGGAGCTGGTTCTGGAAAGATTGTAGTTGATTTCCAAAACCTGGGATTTGCCGTCTTTGCCGGAACTTTTCGGAGGGATTTTCACATCTAAGATGGTGATCTTGTAGTCACTGAAATCTCCAGGCATGGACCTGTCGCTCGCAGCCGACGAAGTGTCGGAGGGGGAAAAGGAGTGAAGATTGGCTACGGAGTAAGATCTCCTCTTCTTGTCCTTTTCGATTATTATGGTTCCCTCTTTTACTGATATGACCGTAACGTTTGTCAGAGTTGTTATGGAGCCGTCTTTTTCCTTGAAAGATATTGTTCCGGCATTGACATGGGGCAGCAGCATGGAAAAACTGAATATGATTGACAGCAGTACTTTTGAATTCATATATCCTCCATCTTGGTTTCAGACACATGTAACGTTAGAAAAGAATTGAATATTGTAAGATACCGCCGAATATGCAAAATAAAAGGGATACCGGAAGACCGGTATCCCTTTAGTCAATGACAGATAACCTTGATTATTCTACGTTTTTGGTCTTTGGAAGGCCGAGGACTTTGTCGCCCTGCTTCCAGCGGCCGGTCTTGCTGAGAATGTCTATGCGCTCGAATTTCTTAAGCACATTTCTCTTTACTTTTATAGTACTGGTATTTCTCAGACTTGAATGTCTTGCCATGTCTAATCTCCTCAAGTTTTCAGTTTTATTTCCAAAGTCCCATAATATTAAGCGAAAATCCGTTTAGTCAAATAAAAGCACTGCAAAATATTGAAATTCATGTTGCCGCCAGAAAACGATATATTCATTTTCCCGCAATAAGATGGAATGCTGAAGAGCATAAAAGGGTAGCTTCCAGTCGCATATTCTTTCCTACTCTTCAAGTTTTACGTTAGCCAATATTAAAGCCGGTACTACTAGGAACCCATCCTCTTTGCGGGAATTACTATTGGTTCCGGAAATGAGATACACCTTGCCGTCCTTACACCACATTCGCTGTGTATAGGTAGAGCTCTGATTCCTGCATCTGAATATAATCTCCTCCAATCCCATGATAGAGTTCATTTGCACCATAGCTAATAGGATTTTATCTCCTCTGAATTCAGCTTGGGTCTTGAGTTCTTCCAGGCGTTCCTGAAGAGGTTTGGGAGAATTATCATCATCCACCATAGCATTTATGCTTGCACCATATTCGTTTAAAGCAATTATTACAGGCTCGTGTCCTTTGACTAAAAACTCAACGTTCTTAGCAAAATTAGTTTCTTTTTGAGTATTGGCTATTTGGGATTTATTTTCAATGATTTGGGATCTGTTGGAATTGGATAGCAAAAGGCGGAATCCATAAGAGTTGCTGTGGTACGATGCACCAATGTCGATCCGACAAGAAGAACGTAGAGAGACGGGATTGAGGAAGAACCACGAAGCCCCGCGCCAAGCATCAAAAGAAAAATCTGAACTCGATTTTATCGTGCATTCACTTACATTCCCCCCGACTCCGTAAAGTCCCCAATCATTCTTCCCGCTTTTCTCCACAGGACAGGTTACAGTAAAACCATCATTATATCCATCTAGACCTGAGCTGCCGGGAGCACCTTTTGAATAATTCCCATACTTTGGCGGCATCGCGTTTCCCCACGGATATTCGCGGTTGTCCCCACACTGGCAGAATCTAGTCCATTCCTCTTTGGTAGGTAGGCGATAATGGTATCCGAAAGGAAGCCGTCCGAGGTTCCTCTCTCGTTCGGTCAGCCATCTCGAGTATTCGATGGCGTCATCATAGTTGACATATACGACAGGCTGCCGATCGCTATTTAGAGAATTACCATGATGCTCTTTGCTGTCGTGCTTTGGCTTGAATCTCCTATATTCCTGGTTTGTAACTTCATATTTTCCCACCCAACAGTCCAACGCCTTTATCCAGATGAATTCCATCCCAATGTCTGGAATCTTCCAATAATCACCAAAAATCGGCTCGGTATTGAGTTGACCAGTTTGATTCAAAATATCGGATCCCTGAACTTTCGAAGGGGTTATCTCGTTTTCTATAGATTTTGCTTCTCTATGAAATCTTGCCAGGGCAAAGGTAACCATGATTATTGCGCATCCCATAAGGATAAAAAGAGCAATTTTATATAAATTATGTACATATACTTTGGACGGCCCGGGTTCTTGCTTAGTTTGTACGGATGGCGCTCCTTCAACAAGATCTGGTATTGCCTTTCCATCATTCAATTCTGGAGTTGGGTTACCCGGTTCTGTAACTTGAACAGCAGCAGGAGTCAACTTGTTTAGATTTGGAACAAGGACATCGCCATGACATACGGGGCATTTGATGGTTGAGCCCACGTGCTTTAACGCTGTCATACTTTTATGGCCACAATTTTCGCAATGGAAATTTGCTGGCATTTATATGGTTTCCTCTAATAATTTTGTCCGCTATTATTCAATAGAGTGTAAAAGAAAACTATTTATCCTGCATACCTGCAAGTTTTTTCTGATTCGCAAGGAAAGCATCTAGGGCTGCCTTGAGAGCGGCAGTTTTTTTTGCCTGTTCTTCTGCTTCCTGTTTCTTTTTCAAAAGTTCCCTATCCATTCTTTTCAAATCTCTCCTTAATCCTGACAATTTAATTCTTGCGTTGTTGAGGTTGATACTTGACTGCTGTGTATTTATCTGTGAATTTTTGATTGATGCGTATCTTGTTTCCAGATTTTCTATGGTTTCATCCAGCTCGTAGATTTTGTTTTTTAGCTCGCTAATATTGTCAATAAGTATTTTTATGTCGCCATCGGAAGCTTCAGAGATTTTTGTAAATGAAGCAATCACTGTTTCCGCCTCAAGGATTTTTTGAACAGCTTTATTGCAATACTCGCCATTGACTTTCATGATCCCTTCAAGGACAGGGATAAGACTGTATGCTGAAAGATACGTAAAGCCACCACCCACTTTCATAAAAGTAGTGTTCTTCTCGACTGTGAAAAAAGGCTTTGCCTCTTTGTCAAAACGTTCATGAAAATTCAAATCCGAATTCGCCGTTTCAAACCTGTTGTCATCATTAATGGTTTTAGTCTTTGTATTGGTGTCCGACAAGATTTTTTCCGTCGCCCAGCCAGCAGTGTCATCGGCAGGCGCCTTCACCATAGCGAAGCCATCAGGTATCTGCGCGAATCTGGATGCAAGAGAAATAATTTCAGATTTAAGACTGGCGATTTCCGATTTGTCTGCAACAGCCTGTTTTTCCCCCCTATCGGCCAGCGTCTTTGCCGTTTCGAATTTCGCCTTCTCCGATTCATGTTTGCCCCTATCAAGTTCAAACCTGCTTTTTTCAAGTTCTAGCTTGTTTTTTTCAGTTTCAATCCTGGCTTTTTCAATTTCAGCCTGGGCCAGTATTTTTCCAATCTCACCCCTCCCTATCTCAGCTATTTTATTCAAATAGGTATGGTCGGATTGAGGGTATTTTGCCTTAATTAGAATTACGACATCTATTGACCTCTGCCATTCTCCGCTAGCCACACAGGCATTCAACAGCAGAAGCTCATTCTCTATATCTATATACTTCTCATCCCTGCTGGCATCAGGGGTGTTCTCTTCCAAGTGCATGTATGAAAATTTAGCATAACAGAAGTATAATCCGAGTAAAATTGCAAGCACCAGTAACAAGGGCAACAGAAGCCGTCTAAACGGAATGGCTTTGTTTTTCAAGGCTCCGGAATCACCCTTTAGAGCCGACTTGAACTGGCTGATCGACTTGAATCTATTCTCGGGAATTTTTGAGCAAGCCTTTATCGCGACCTTGTTCGTACGCATGATGACTGGTGATTTTTCTGAAAGGTATCTGTCGGGAAGCGTCGGAAAATCCTCTACGGGCTTACCAGTAAATACACAATATAAAATTTTGCCCATTGAATAAAGATCAGCATCATTGCCAGTTGATGAATCCGGTGGCATGAAATTCACCGTCCCGACAATGCTGATTTCGGTATTGGTGGATGTCACAAGGCCGATGTCGGCGAGCTTGGGGACATTATCCACGAAGATTATATTTGAAGGTTTTATATCTCTGTGCGCCAGTTCGGCGTCATGGAGAACCTGCACCGCATCAAGCAGATCAGATATGAAGGAAATGCTTTCCTCAGGAGAATAAATTCGGCTCTTGAGCCTGTTTGAAAGTGTGTCTGGATTATATTCATCATCTGTCCCGATGTTGTCTGCCAACTCCATAACATAGTAGATGATACTTTCAGTTTCACCTATGTGGAATATTTCTATAAGGTTTTTGTGCTTCGGGACCTGAGTTCTGAAAAGCTGAATTGCCTTCTCCTCGCGCTGGAGAACTCCCATCTTTTTTAAACGTTCCTTGTCAAGCGTTTTAACGGCTCTTGCTATTCCATTCCTGTCAGAGCAGAGCCATACATCACCATACGCTCCACTGCCACAAAGAGCTTTTATATTAAAGTCAGGTATTCTGGGCTTTTCCATTTATAATAATGAACGACCTTTCTACCTTAGAATCTTTTTCAGGGAAACGAATGTTTTGTCGAATTCGGTTATTTCCTCATCTGATTGCCTTGTCATTGCCGCCCTAAGATCCATTAGAAGTCTATCATCTTCTCTCAGCTTCTCCAGAAGAGTTGAGCATTTCCTGCATTTTTTCAGGTGAATTCCAGTAAGTATTCTGCTGAATATGCCCATCTCCTTGCGGTTGTATTTTTCAAGGTCTGTAAATATCGGATGTTTCATGTATGTTATTCTACTATTGTCTTGATTATTTCCCTCAACTTGGAGACAGCTCTGTACCGGGAAACATATACAATATCCTCGTTTATGCCTAAGAATTCTGCGACCTGTTTTGCGGTCATCCCTTTCAGCGCGTAAAACTCGAAGGCCTGGTACGTTTCCGGTTCGATCTTTGACTTAAGCTCCTTCAGTGACTCCTTCAGAACATGATCTTTCCATTCATCATCCCATCGGCGTTCAAGTTCGCTCAGTCTGTCATCGGGAATTACTTCTTCTTCCGGGTGGCGGGTCTTCCTCTCGTAATGACGTTGCCGCATGATGTCAACGGCTCTGCAGTCGATTATCTTTCTCAGGAAATCCCTGAATCTTCCCTTGGCGGGATCATAATAAAATTTGCAGCTTCCTTCAAAAACAGAAAGGACAGTGTTCTGGACAAGCTCATCTGTCTCAGATAGAGAAAGCCCATGATCTCTACCTCTCATCCTGATCAGGGGAAGGTATGTCTGATAGAACTCCACCCAGCTGAATTCATCTCCGGCCTTGATACTCGACAACAGACTTGTATTTGTTGAAAACGCCATTTCTGTTCTAACTTTATTTTTTTTCGGAGTGGATGATGAAATCATACGACCACTTGAACGGATACGTCACCGGATTGCCCTGCTGATTAATGTGTTGCGCCTTGTCAGCCCAGAGAAAGAAGCCTCTGGCCTCAATGCCATCCTCTTTGTCTTCGCGTTCCGGCGTCAACACCCCCTCATAGGAGATGCTTTTAGAAGTGTTGTGTGTCACGCCGTAATCGAAATAGGCCTTGAACGAACCATTGAAAACTCCAGTTGCACAGTTAAGCCTGATCTGTAATCCCAGAGGATTAGCCGGCAGACCCGCTTTCGGCGCGGCGAGACCTGTTACCTCTCCAAAACTGTTGAGGACTGGTGTCAATAAAACACCAGAAAAGTCCCAAATGACAGAGCCATAACTGTTTACCCCGATCGCCAATTCCGGATCGGCTGCATCAGCATCCACGGCGGCTGTCAATACTTTGTGCAGGTAATAGTCGTACAGGTTGCCAGTTTTGTCATAAGAACCACCTGTAAGTCCGAGTTCACGGTCGAATCCACCGTCATACACCGCTGTAGCCTGCGAATTGCGGTTCTCCCAGCGGAATGGAATATCGTCTAGGAGGCGTAGGAATACGGGGGCACCATCCTGCGGCTTCACAAACTCCGCCAGTCCGAACATGCAACCTTTCTGGTATGCCAGAGGGGATGTGTAAATGACCGTGAAGATGCGGCCAGTCTCATCAAGAATCAACGTTCCACTCAGGGAATGTACCATCCCGTCTGCCAACTTTCCTCCAATTTTCACGCTCCCAACCTTGTTTACCGTAATGGTCAGGTAACCGCTGCCATGTACCGCGCCACCTGGCAGAACTGCCGTATAGTAACCGACATAAGGTTCAAGCTTCGTCATTATGTCCACATTGTCGTCTTTCCAGACATTGCGGTACAGCTTAACATCAGGGTCGTCTTTGGTTGGGGTGGCGAACCAGCTTTCTGCGATGGAAAGTGAAGGCGGCGCAATACCTGCAGGTTTTGTCACTTTGAACTTCAACAGAAAAACCTCTTTGCCAGCTGTTGCAACCGTCGTGCAGAAAAATTCTGTTGTAAGATCGCTTTCGATATCGTACGATGGTGCGCTGAACCTGTAGGTTATGCCTCCGACAGATAACTTGCCGGTGACTATGCCCAATGCTGTCACAGACATGGTTGCCGTCCCGGAATCATTATCCACCACACATGAACCGTTGAACATCCCTGATGCCCAAATCGGCAACGGATCTACCGTTATGATGAATATCAGCACGTCCGGAGTCCTGAACTCATTCTTAGCCGTGACCTTTACCTCCCGGCCGGTGACGGGTACCGTAGGCACACCTTTTATTGTTTTTGTTCTGGGGTCGTACTTCAAGCCCGCAGGCAGCCCGCTTACTGTCACGGATTTCACGGGACTGCTCTCGGATTCAACCGTTAACGGCAACATAAACTGTACTCCTACCATCGCCTTTAGCCTCCCTATCTCGCCAATTACCGGTGGACCGGGAATCCACTTTGCCGTCACAGTCCGATTAGTGGTGACATTGGCGAATGGCGTGTCCCAGCCATTGAACGTCCAACCAGCATTTGCGCTTAAAACTGGTGCTATAGCCGCTGAGCCGTAGTTTACTGTCTGAG
This sequence comes from Victivallales bacterium, assembly GCA_041662825.1. Lineage (GTDB taxonomy): Bacteria > Verrucomicrobiota > Lentisphaeria > Victivallales > GWF2-50-93 > GWF2-50-93. The sequence goes on from JBAZRS010000076.1 coordinate 13,073, forward strand.
TGAGCGCACCGCCGCCTGTTCTAGTCCCCTTGCCGGCAAGGTCAAAGGTGACGGTATAGGTGTTTATTACGAAGTTTGCACGAATCGTGACATCTTCGTTTGCGGTTACAGTCGTACTTGCTGAGTTCGCATTTCCGAAATTGGCCGAACCGCTTGTTACAGACCAGTTGACGAAAGGATACCCGGTCTTAGGCGTGGCGACGATTGCTACGGCAACTGACTTTGTTCGAACCGAGGCACCTGCCGGGGTAGTCGTACCATTACCGTCATTGGTCACAGTCAGTGTATAGTCGTTATCCGACTC
>JBAZRS010000077.1:0-13162 GCA_041662825.1 Victivallales bacterium
GGTTTTCGCAATATTGATAATTATTTCATTTGTCCTCATTTTTCCGGCTTATACGCATCTACAGAAGATGAAACTGAAAAAGGATGAGCTGCAGAAAAAGCTAGAGGAGAAACAGTCCGAGTGCCTGGAGCTGCGGCAGCTCTTCAGCGACCTTGAATCCAATCCGAAGGCGGTCGAGAAAATCGCCCGTGAGAAATTCGGCCTCTGCAAGCGCGACGAGGTGATCTACATCTACAAGACAAAAGTCCAGTCAGGTTCAGGTTCCACCGCCGGCAGGAAATGATTTGATTTTTGATTTCATCCCCAATATCTTCATCAGCACCTTCAGCGTCCTCCCAAGTATTCTCAGGCTTCTTATTTTCTTCAGCTGCCTGAACAAAACCGGCGTCCGAAGATAAAACGACTTGTAGAAATCGCGTTGCGCAGCGTATAAATCGCCTTCGCTGAGACCGTCCGGTACAAATACCGGCTCCCAGTAGTTGAACTTGGAGGAATCTGCAGAAGCGTTGAACTTCCCGTATTTACCCGATGATGCCAGCACGTAAAGATCAGTCCCGCGGATCGGCGTCGCAATGGTGCAGACAACGTCAGACAACGGCAGCGACAATGCGAAATCCCTTGTCTTCCTCAGGCTGGCAGCGGTTTCCGTGGGATGGCCGAGCATGAAGAAACCTTTTACCATTATTCCCGCCCTGTCTGCGATATACGCTACCTCCCTGACCCTTTCTGTCGTAATCCCCTTCCTTATGAATTTGAGTATCTCGTCGTCACCGCTTTCAATGCCGACGGCAATCTGCCAGCATCCCGTCTCCCGCATGAGTTTCAGCATCTCCTCGTCAAGATCGTTCGCATTCGCCATGCACGTCCATGAGAAAACCACGGCCCTCTCCTTTATCAGCCCGAGTATCCTCATGAACCTGTTCCGGTTCGAGGGGAATGTGTCGTCAACAAAAGTCAGCTCCTTTGCATTGAACTTCTTCAGGACGGATTCAATTTCACCGACAACATATTCTGGCGTGAAATAGCGGATTTTCCTTCCGAAGGTGTTGTTGTCGCAGAAAATGCAGCCGTAGGGGCAGCCCCTTGAAGTTATCAGTGAGACGACAAAATCCTCCCGGTAGCATCCGATAGGCGGGCGATATAGTTTTATATCAGCCAACGCATCACGGTCGGGATATTGGAGTTCATTAAGATCCTGTATTTGTTCACGTCTATCATTTACAAGAATTCCGTTTGCGGAACTTCTATGCACCAAGCCCCTGATCCCTGCGAATTTCGCAGGAGCGTCCATATTTTCAAGGAGTTCCGCAAATGTCAGCTCGCCTTCGCCGCAAATCCCGAAATCAAATGCGGAATCCGCAATTGATTCCGACGGATTGGCGGTCACATGCGGGCCGCCGGCGACAATCCTGACCCCGTGAAAGTTCTTCCGTATCGAATCTGCAAGCCGCAGGGAATTCCCGTATGCGACTGTTGTTATTGAAATTCCGACGCATTCAGGACGGAAATCCTTCAACCTTTCAATCACGGAGTCGTCGGAAAGACGCTCCGCTTCGGCGTCAATCAACCGGATTTCATGACCAAGTTTTTTCAGTGACGAGGAAAGATAGAGGATTCCGAGCGGCGCCTGCCGCCCCCCGATATCGCCGATATCGGCCCCGTATCTTTCAGTGACGGAAACGTAAGGATAAATCAGGGAAATTTTCATCCGGATAACCTATCATTTCATCTTTAATTTTATAGTTGAAGATAGTTTTTGTAATAATGTCATCAGTATATATATTATTTTGTGGTGTTTAAAGCATGAAAATTTTTCCAGCTGCTGGAAAAATTAATTATCCAAATATACGTATAATAAACAAGGAGGAGATGTGCGATGAGACCAGTAACATTATTCACCGGACAGTGGGCGGATCTTCCGATCAAGGTTCTTGCGAAGAAGGCGAAATCCTGGGGATATGACGGGCTCGAACTTGCATGCTGGGGCGATCACCTCGACGTCAACAAGGCGGCAAAGGACCTCAAATACTGCAAAGAGCATCTCGCAATGCTCAAGAAAGAGGGAATCGGTGTCTGGGCGATAAGCAATCACCTTGCCGGACAGCTCGTATGCGACCTCAATAACGACGGCCGTTCAGACATGTTCGCACCCAAGGAGCTTGCAGGAAACGCGGAGGGCCAGCGCAAATGGGCGATTGAGCAGATGAAACTCACGGCGCAGGCCGCGAAAAACCTGGGTGTCAAAGTCGTCAACGGCTTCACCGGCTCTTCAATTTGGCACATGATCTACAGTTTTCCCCCCGTGTCGGACAAGATGGTCAATGACGGATTTGCGGACTTCGCGAAAAACTGGAACCCCATCCTGGACGTTTTCGGCAAATGCGGTGTGAAATTCGCGCTTGAAGTCCATCCCACCGAAATCGCATTCGACATTGTCACCGCCAAACGCGCCCTTGACGCGATCGGCAAAAGGCCCGAGTTCGGCTTCAACTTCGATCCGAGCCATCTGCACTGGCAGATGATAGACCCGGTGAAGTTCATCCAGGCGTTTCCCGACAGGATCTACCATGTCCACATGAAGGACGCCTCCGTCACGCTTGACGGCACATCGGGAATCCTGTCCTCCTATCTCAACTTCGGACAGCCCGGCAGAGGCTGGGACTTCAGGAGCCTAGGTCACGGCGAGGTCGATTTCAACTGCATCATCAGGGAACTCAACCGCATCGGATATTCCGGCCCGCTTTCCGTCGAATGGGAAGACTGCGGAATGGAGCGCGAATACGGCGCAAAAGAGGCCTGTGAATTCGTGAGGAAAAGCGATTTTACGCCTTCAAACGTTCAGTTCGACGCAGCCTTCGACAAATAAAAATTCAAAATCTGAATTTTCATAAATCAAAACCCCCGCACGATGCGGGGGTTTTTCTTTTTCACTCATACGTATGGAAGAAAGATTAACCACAGAGGCATGGAGTCACCAAGTTTGGAGATTATTTTCTGGTTTGGGAACGCCGCCACCTTGGCGGAGCGGAAAGCATCCTGGCGAAGGCGGAAGTTTTGTCCTGTTCTTGTTGGTGTTCACGGCTTTAGCGTGTCTAACTTGATCGTATAGGAAATTGTATTTTAACACGTTTGCGCCCTTTGCGCCTCTTGCGTTAAGAAAATTAACGCTAAAGACGCAATAGTCGCTACAGTTCAAAAGAGATTAAATCCCGGCGGAGCCGGTTAAATCCTTGAATGCTAAGACACACTAAAGTTGTGAACACCAACGAATTCAACTCCCGAACTTTAGAACTTTCGCACTGTGTCCGGCATAGCTTCTCAGCGACGACGTATTTTCGAACTTTCCCTTGGTGTCTTTGCTGTGTATTTTTCCCCGGTGTAGCGTTCGTCGTATGCCACGGCGCATGAATACATCTGAGGAGTATAAATCTCTGAGAAGATCCCAGTTCCCTTTGTCCGAGACGGACCCTACATCCAGAGGTAAGCAAATCACAGACAGGAATGTCTGTGCTACTTTTACTTCACGAATACCGTGGCAACAACATTTATTTGTCTGCCGTTTGCAAGCGTAAGCATAACTTTTTTCACCGCTACACCGGAATAGTCTCTAGCCTCTACAGAACCGCCTGAACCAGCTGCGAGCTTCGCAAGGATGTCAAGCTGTTCACGGGCGAGAAGGGAGATATTGTAATTATGATCAGTGGCTTCAAGCGGATTACTCAGGGATGATACCACGACTATTCCGATAGCGCCACCTTCAATGGCGGCCTTCTGCGTACCGTCCAACACTCCAAGCGTGTTGAGAGCGGTAAGGACGTCCGCTTTCTTCAACCCATCCACATGCACTGCAAAAGGAACCGCCGACAATGCGGAATCCGCAGTCGTGTCATTTCCGGCACCCGCACCTTCGATCCCGTATAAGAGCATGTAGAGCCCCTCGTCCGCTTTGGCGAGCAGTTGAGCGTCATCCTTAGCCTTCACCAGTGTGCTGTTGATCCACATCGTCTCGTATGTGTCTCCAGAAGCCACTGTTCCCGCGATATCCCAGCCGTTGCGGATAGCGAGGAAAGTCTGCATCCCTAACAGATCGTTTTGAGGAGTTGTGGCAAGCGCCACCGGAGAAGCGGGAATATATGCGGAGAAGTCGAAGAAGTTGCCCGGTCCTTCAAGGAGACAGCCCTTGCGTGTGGCGACAGTGTGGCTCGCGGTTCCCTTGGCAGGATCGGGCATTTCAGTGAAAAAGAAGTCGAACGTGTGCTCGCCTTCGCTGCCTATAGGCGCCGAATATGAGAACACCCCTTTGGCATCGGTTTTCGCCAGTGTACTTGTCAGCCCGGTGATCGGGTTCCTCACCTGAAGCGCAATGTTCGGGATTCCTGTCCCCGCCTCATCAACGACCCTGCCTTTGAACGCCGCCGTGAACGGAACCGCAAGATCATTCAATGGAATCTGGGTAAGGACAATATCGGTCACGGAATAGCAGTTTACCGTGAGAGTTACATCCTTATAACCAGTCGCCCCGTAGAGCAGGAAATACCATGTGCCCGCAGCGGGATTGCTGACTGTAAGCACTTCATTTGTCAAGGTCTCAACACCCTTGGCGTTGGACGATGTCGGCGTCGGATAGTTTGCGAACTTCGCAAACAGGTTGCAGTCATTTGCCAGCGCCTTGCTTGTGCCGCTGAGAGTTGCTACAAGCCTAGCAATCCCGGGCGGAACTTCCATCGCGAAATACACACTGCTGCCCTTTTCCCCTGCCTGGCTTGCAGATGTTGCAGCATTGAGAATGTCAGTGGCCGTGGGATTGGAAGCACCAGCCGCCTTGCCGGCTGCGACGGTTACACTGGGGTCGCTGTCATAATTGGCTCCGTATTTCGCCTTCACCCTATAATAATATGTTATTCCGGCGGTGACTGCTTTGTCCTCGCATTCAGTAGTGTCGGTCACGGTGTCAATCAGTTGCTCGCCCTGAAGCTTGGGGTTTGAACGGTGCACCTCATAAGCGGTTGCTCCTGGAACTACAGTCCAAGTCACGACAATCCTGTTTGAATATGCGCCATTGCTGGCGGTGACGGTCGCAGGGCCTTTTTTCGAGAGGCAACCGTCGTTGGGTTTGCTGATCGCCGTAATTGCATTCTCGTTCTTCGCCGCTATCCAGTAGTAGTATTTTTTTGCAAGATCTCCGGGCGGCGGAGCAATCTTGTCGCCAAAGTCATCCAAAAACAGGGCGCTAGTTTCGCCTATCTTATTCGTGTCTAGATTCGGATTTGGCGCGGGTGCGGCTGCCTCGGTGCGGAAAACCTTATACGATGTAGCCCCGACCACCTTCGCCCAGGAAATACGGATCTTTTCGAAGTATGTGCTGTCCGAGGCGGTAACTGCGCCTGGAACTGCCGGGGCCTTCGCCACATATCCCGAATTGCCGGTGCTGAACTTGCTAGGCCCAACTTCGTTGTTCGCTATTGCAAAGTAATAGAAAGGAGTTCCGGGATTGGCGTCATTCAGCTCCTTGGAGTTGTCCTCGAAGATGCAGTCTGCCGTCGTGCCGATTGGGTCCGTTACACCGGTCGTGCTGTTTGACGAATTCCTGTAAACATCGTAACTGGTCGCACCGGCCACGGCTTTCCAGGTTATCACAACCCTGTCCTCATATGTGCCGTCAGTTGCCGAGACCACAGGCGCGGCGGGCAGAGTTGTCGGAACAACAGTATCATTTGCGAAGTTCGCAGTAATTGTTACGGAGGAACCATGTCCGCCTGTCAACTTCACAGTGGTCGCAGCCGATTTTGGATTTGCGATGATCGCCGAACCGTCGGTGACAGTCCAGTTGTCGAAATGATTGTTTGCATAAGCGCTGGCCGTGATTGGAATCGTCGCCGCGGTAGTCAACGGGTTTACAAGGGAGAATCCGGCGCTTCCGTTTCCGTTATTATTGACTGTCAGCTTTGCGGTGTTTTTTGCGAAGTTCGCAACGACTGTCATGGTTTTTGTTATGATGGACAGCGTCAGCGGATTCTCAGACCCGGTATAATCTCCGGTCCATCCTGTGAAATGGCAGTTCGGGGCCGGTACGGGCGTAACCGGGCTGCATGCTGCGCCATGTATGACCGATTGGTTCTTCGTACCGGCAATGGAACCGTTTGTGGTGACGGCAAACGCGACCGAATATGTGTTTATCGCGAAATTCGCGGTGATTGTCTTGTCTGCTGTGACATTTGAGATTGTGAGCGGATTAAGAGTTCCGGAATAACCTCCCGTCCAATTCACAAAGTGGTATCCTTCGTTTGGAACAGCGGTAACTTCCGAGCAGTTGGAGCCATGGTTTATGTTCTGGACTTTCGTGCCGGCGATTGTCCCGTTCGCGCCTTCGGCAAATGTTACGGCATAATTGTTGATGGCGAAATTTGCTGTCACCGTCCCGGTGCATCCTTCAGTTCCCGTGAGGAAAGCATCCGTTGAAGGCAAATTCACATCTACCGCTAAGGCGCTGCCGTTGAGGGTCCAGTTTTCAAAATGATATCCGGTTTTGGCCGTTCCCCTGATTGGGGAGGCCGTATTGGTTTTCACTGTTACGTTTGAAGCAGAGGGGGGATTCGTGGTTCCGCCGACACCCGCCACCACCGTAAGCGTCCCCGTGAAGCGCGTATCCAACGTGAACAGGTCGGAAGTTCCCGAACCGGTCTCGGCATGGAGGCCGCCACAGGCAAACAGGAGGAAGAGAAGAACGGACAGTTTCCGGCAAACGCCAGCCTTAGCGGACGCACGAGCAGGAGCATCATGGGGTAGTGCTTTATGTATTTCCCTGTGTATTGCCATTTTAATTATTCCCTCCTTTGTGTACTTTTCGCCTCCATCTTCCCATATTGAGCCACTTCAGGCGCACTCCCAACTAGAAGTTACTCGAAAAGGTTTCCTGGAACAGCTCTTACGAGCTTGACTGCCAACGAATTCGCCTCAAATTCAGAGTTTATTGTTTGTAGCCCGTCCCCCGTAGCTTTACGCGAAGGAGGATTAACCCCGTAAGGGGTGTTCTTCTTATGCCTTTTCGAGGAGGCTCTACCTAAGCTGAAAATCCTATGGCGTCGTAATAACAAGGCGGAAACCGTAATCGCCGCTAAAAGTGCCCGGGCGGCTATAGGCCCGAGATGCGGAACGGCAGAGCCCGGCGAAGGGGCTATTTTCACTCCAAGCCCCACCGCGAAAAACGCGGAAGCTGCCAGTTTCTGGGCCTGTCGGCTCTGCTACAGTTCCCGGATACGTGCTGCCATACCAGTCCAGACACCACTCCCAGACATTGCCGTGCATGTCATAAAGTCCCCAGGCATTCGGAAGATAAGAGCCAACCTTGGCTGTGCCGTTTTCCAATCCCGAATCCGCGGTGGACCCTTCTCCGCCGTTGTACCAATACCTTCCCAGCAAATTCAAGTTTGCGTCCTTATCCGCCGAAGTTAAATTTGTCCCTTTGTTCAAAGCCGAGGTAGTACCTGCACGGCAGGCGTATTCCCACTGCGCCTCAGTCGGCAGATCAAAGTTTGAAAGTCCTGGCTTTTGCCGGAGTTTACCTAAGAAAGAAGTCGAGTCCACACTGTTGTTCGCAGGCCAATCCGCACCAATAGAACTGCCTCTGATGTCGTTGTATCGCACTCGCTCGACAGGTCTGGAGTCACGAACGCCTGTATTCCTGAAATTACTCGGCCAGTCGCCCATGACCCGTTCCCACTGCTTCTGAGTCACCTCGAAAACGCCGATGTAGAAGTCCTTTGTCAATGTCACCTGGTGCTGCGTCTCGTCGATATCGCGGCCAATCTCGCCAGAAGGCGAGCCCATGTTAAAGGTTCCTGATGGGATTTTCCGCAAGACCAGCGTGGTGGTGCGGTAGTCATCAGGAATCGGATTGGGAAGTGAGTCCAAGTACGAAATCGGATAAGAGACGGCGTCCATGCCGCCGGAAAGGTCAATCAGCATATAGTTCGGCAAAACGGGATTGCCGTCATCGGCGGTAATGCTGATGGAGAACTTGTCGGAGCACTGTCCCGGCCAGTCTGCGCCTGCGTCCCATACAAGCGTGTGAGTCCCGGAGGCTACTTTTGCGCCGTTGGCGCCGTCACCGGAAAGCGTGAGCACCGGCACGTCGACAACAGTTCCGGCATTGTCGGTGTAGGAAGCGGAGACTGCAATGCTCATCTGGTCGTTATTGATATCCGTCACTGTATAAGTGATATCCACCAGTTTCGTACTCCCGCGCTGCTGTGCGGACACTCCGGAGACCACCGGTGCCGCGGCGTAAGCCGCCAACGGGAAGAATATCCCCGCAAGCAGCAAAAACACCGGGATAATGAGTCTGATTGGCTTACAAAGATGTCTGTTATTCATAAACGCTTCTCCTTTATGATACGGACAAATATGATACGGACAAATCAGTTGTCGGTGCGGAACGGTAATGCCGGCAAAGCATCCTTGTTAAAGAGATTTGCCCAGGGATGCTGCTGCGCCCAAGCATAACGTATAAAAGCCGGTTCTGCAATCTTGTCGCTTGAAACTACCACAGTATCGCCGACAATAGTTGCATCCGCCCATATAAATTGCCTGTCTTTTCCCGAAATTGCAAATCCCTGAAGTTTTTCGCCGTTTTTAAAGGCCAGTCCTTGTCCGACATGGGTGAAGCTTACAATGACCTTGTTCCCGTCGATTTTGCTGGACTTGTAAATAGGGCCGTAGAACTCGGTTTTCTGTCCATAGGCGAGGCCCAGCGCCACGCGGCAGGCGCGGGAGCCGTAGCCGGATTTGTTTGTGGGGTGGATGCCCGGTCCGAGATCACTGCTGATGACCATTGCCGTGTTCGGGTATTGCATGATCCGGATGTGGAGTTCACGACTGGCGCCGTCATTGGGCACAGCCGGAGGCAGAGCTGTAAAACGGTCGGACTTGTTGTTTACCGGATCGGCCGGATCCCAGGCGCAGCCGGAACCGCTGGGTTTCTGGACATAGATGAAGGGGAAATCGCCTTGGTTCCATTCCTTGCGCCAGCCGCGGATCAATGCGCCCATCAAGGTGTACTGGTCAACTCCCTGGATGGCGGTGCCGCTCTCGCCCTGGTCCCAGAGGACGCCTCGGATGGCAAACGGCATGAACGGTTTTATCAAGGCGTCATAGAGATGCCCGACCTTTCTGCTGCATTCTCCCGCCTTGAGTGCGGGGGCGGGTTTCCTGGGCTCCTTTTTTGCCTTCTGCTCGTCCTTGGACAGTTTATCCCATTCGGCCTTTGCCTCATTGTATTTCACAGTTTCCGCTTCGACCCGTTTCTGGGCTTCTTCAAAGTTATAGGTGGCGGCATATTTGGCAACCACTTCCTTGCATGCGGCGTCATTGGCATAGGCCTCTTCGCTCAGCCAGAACCCTGACGGGGTGCCGCCGACGGCGCCGACCAGGAGGCCGACCGGCATGTCAAGTTTCTGTTGCAGGGGCAGTCCGAAGGAGAACAGCAGTGCCGAAGTCTTTTGAATATTTTCAGGAACTGCTTCAGTCCAACCGGTATTTTTGCTGCGGATAAGGCGCAGCTTCGGATAGGTTCCTGCAGCGGCTTTCGCCAGGACTTCATCGCCCTTTGTATAGGCGCTCACAGGCATGTCCATGTTCGACTGTCCGGAACCGACCCAGACTTCGCCCACCAGCACATCTTCCAGTGTAAGCGTGTTGCTGCCGGCAACTGTCATCACGTCCGGGCCTCCGGCCTTGAGTGCATCGAGTTTGAGCAGCCAGTTCCCCTTCTCATCGGCTACGGCGATTTTTTCCTGGTTGCGGAACTTGACTGTGACTTTCTCTCCGGCTGCCGCCGTTCCCCAGACCGGTACCGCCATTTCCCTTTGCAGCACCATGTGGCTGCTCAGTACCGCAGGCAGTTTCACTTCCGCCCATCCAGGAATTGCCGACAGTATCGTTCCGACGCCAATTGCCCATGCCAAACTCATACTCTTTTTCACGCTGATCTCCTTGTTTTAAATTAGGCGGCCGCCCCAGTCATCCGACGGGGCAAGAAAGCCGCAACTTTAGTCATCAGTAATCAGTGTTCAGTTATCAGTAAGTAAATCCATTGACTGATCACTGGTGACTGATTACTGGTAACTTTGAAATTCCTCAACGATAAATATTACTGCAGCTCCATTACCTCGGAAAGGTTCATCGGGTTCGTGCGGACTGGAAGAGGATCCTCGTGGTCGGCGATTCCCCAGCGGCGCGAAAGCGGCCAGAACACGAACAGCGCTTTGCCGACAATGTTCTGGCGCGGAACAAAGCCCCAGATTCTGCTGTCGGAACTGTTCGAAGTGTTGTCACCCATCATGAAGTAACAGTCGTCAGGCACATGGACTTCCCTTTCCGCCAAAAGGCTTCCCATGGGGAGGTGGCCGTGGTAACCGCCGTTGTATGAATATATCCTCTCTATCTCCTTGATATTGAAATCGGTGATCGGGACAAACTTGTCGCTCCCTTTCGCCTTCACATGAACCATGCCGTTTATTATTTTCATCGTGTCTCCCGGCATTCCGATAAGCCGTTTTATGTAGAAGAAGCCTTGGGAACGGCAGGGCAGTCCCTCGGTGTTGAAAACAACTATTTCGCCCCTTGCCGGATTTCGGAAATGATAGGTGTAGCGGTCAACGAAAAGATGGTCTCCGAGAGAGAGCCAGCCGTCGGACAGGACATCTCCCTTGCTGAACTCCTTTTTTCCCTTGAGGCAGTATTTCTGAACATGAGCAAAATCACCGGGAAGTTCGTAGTCAACACCCCCGATGTTAAACCTGGTCTGGGGATATAGGATATATTTATTGAAAGTATAGATGCTCCTTTGATCAAGCTCGCCGCTTTCTTTCACGGTAAGGTCAGCCTTTTCCGCTGAAAATAGGGCGTAGCTCAAGGGGCCGGGCAGGTGCGGCAGAGTGTTCTTGTCGGCGATATAATGAATGCCGAAAAGGGTGGGCTGCATGCTGCTGGTAGGGATCTTGAACGGCTGGACATAGAGGGCCCGCGCGCCAAAGGCGACGGTGAACGCCACCGCCAGGATGTCCGCATATTCCCTGAGCGTGGGAAAGGTCTTCCGCGGAAGAATCTTCGCGACCCGCAGCGGAGCCCTGTCCAGGAATTTTCCGGTTTCCTCGGCATTTCCGGGATTCACATTTTCGGATTCCGCAATAATCTCCTTGACTTTGTCCTTTGTCGCAGCACCCAGAATGTCATCGTTGAGATGCAGGATATGCTTCAGCTGGCTGCTAAAGTGTCCGAGCGCTTCCCTGCGCCTCCTGCATTTCCATTTTTCGACTAGTGCTTTGAGCATTTTAACCTTAGTTTCTGGATTCAATTTGAACGTCCAACATCCAACATTCAACTTTGAACATCGAATTTTAAAATTTAATTCGTTCGAAGTTGGAAGTTCGATGTTGAGTGTTCGATGTTAAAATTCATCTTTCCGGCTCACGACGAACCGGCCTTGAGAATTTCGACAAAAGCCTCCTGCGGGATATTGACCCTGCCGATCTGCTTCATGCGTTTCTTTCCCTCTTTCTGCTTTTCAAGGAGCTTGCGCTTACGTGTTATGTCGCCGCCGTAGCATTTTGCAATGACGTTCTTGCGGAGCTGCCTGACTGTTTCACGCGCCACAATCTTGCCTCCGACCGCGGCCTGGATGGCAATCTGGAACATCTGCTGGGGAATGACTTCGCCGAGTTTTTCAGCAAGCTGTTTTCCGCGTGTGTGTGCAAATTCCATGTGGACAATTGTCGAAAACGCGTCGACGATATCGCCGTTGACAAGCATGTCGAGTTTCACGAGTCTGTCCGGACGGTAGCCTGCGGGTTCGTAGTCCATGCTCCCGTAGCCGCGGGTGATGGATTTGAGCTTGTCGTGGAAATCGACGAGTATTTCATTCATGGGCAGTTCTGCGGTGATGATCACATGCCTTGAATCGACGGAATCGGTTCTTGTGCAGAGTCCGCGTTTTCCCATTATGAGCGCCATGATGTCGCCGATGTAACCGTTCGGCGCCATGATTTTAGCGGTGATTATCGGCTCCTCTATCCTTTCAATGGTTGACGGGTCTGGCATGTGCACGGGATTGTCAACCTCAATCATATCCCCCTTGTTCAGGAAGACATGGTATATGACGCTGGGATATGTGGCGATGATGTCCATGTCATATTCCCTGCGGAGGCGTTCCTGTATGATTTCCATGTGGAGGAGGCCGAGGAATCCGCACCTGAATCCGAAACCGAGGGCGGCCGACGTTTCGGCCTGGTATGTGAATGCGGAATCGTTCAGCTGTAGCTTTGCGACGCTGGATTTGAGCTGTTCGTAGTCGGCCGTGTCAATCGGATATATGCCGCTGAACACCATTGGCTTGATTTCCTTGAAACCCGGCAGCGCCTTCTGACACGGTTTCCGGACTTCAGTGATGGTGTCCCCTATTTTCGTGTCGGCCGGACTTTTCAGGTTCGGAATGATGTAGCCGACGGAGCCGGCGCAAAGTTTTTCAAACGGTTTCATCTCAGGGGTGAAGAACCCGACTTCCTTGACTTCGCTTTCAAGGCCGGTGCTGAAGAGGCGGATCTTCTGTCCGCGCTGGAGGAAGCCGCTCACGACCCTCACGTAGTTCACGACGCCGCGGTAGGCGTCGTAGGTTGAGTCGAAAATAAGGGCCCTGATGTTGTCCTCCTCCGGCATTTTCGGATGAGGCACAATCTTGACAACCGCCTCGAGAAGCTCCTCGATGCCGATTCCCTCCTTGGCGCTGACCAGGATGACTTCGTCCCTGGGGATTGCGAGAATCTCCTCCATCTGCTCCATGCAGAGTTCCGGATCGGAGGCGGGAAGATCAATCTTGTTTATGACGGGAATTATCGCCAGTTTCTGCCGGTGCGCCAGATTCACATTCGCAACCGTCTGCGCCTGCACTCCCTGCGTCGCATCTATCACGAGCACCGCGCCTTCGCATGCGGAAAGGGCGCGGCTGACCTCGTAGGTGAAATCGACATGTCCGGGAGTGTCAATCAGGTTGAGTTCGTAGGTTTTGCCGTCGTCGGCCTTGTATTCCATCCTGACAGGGTGGGACTTGATTGTGATTCCGCGCTCCCTTTCAAGATCCATGCCGTCCAGAACCTGCGCCTGAAGATCG
>JBAZRS010000078.1:0-13134 GCA_041662825.1 Victivallales bacterium
ATATCGCGGCCTGGGAGAATCCGGAACTGGCGGCGGAATCCCTCGAGCATATTGTCCAGCTCTACAGCGAACGCGGTCCTGCACACGGACCGACCCAGAGAAACCTTATAATCCCCATCGTCTACTGCCGCACCATCGAGCTCACGGGAAACCTTGATCTGGCCCGCAGAACCTGGCCGGCAATGATGGAGTTCATGCGCTTCTGGTTCGCAGACCGCGGCGACGGAATCCCGTGGCGTGACGGAAATTCCGACGGGCTTATCGATTCCGGAAGCTCTCTCGAAGCGTCCGAAGTCAGCGCCGGAACAATCGTTTCGAACGCCATGGACGAAACCGGCTATGACGAGATTCCGACCTATTCCGCAGGTTTCACTGACAAACGTCGCGGCATGCTCGCCGACAATGTCGAGTTCGACTGGAAGAGCAAATGTCTCACCGTCTCCCTTATCTGTCAGAACAGCCTTTATGTGGCATCCTGCAAAAAGATGTCGCTCCTGGCGTCCTCTCTTGGAGATGATAGTTCGCGGAAATGGTTAGACTCCGAAGCCGCAAGAGTTTCGGGACTGATTGCCGGAAAACTTTTTGACAAGTCTCACGGCTACTTCATGAACCGCCACTGGAACGGCGATTTTTCCCCTGTGAAAACAGTGACCATTTTCTTTCCGCTCCTGACGGGACTGCCAGACACTGAAGTGCGTGAACGGCTTCGCAAGGCATTACTCGATCCGAAGCAGTTCTGGGGGGATAACCTAGTGCCGATTGTTTCCAGGGACGAGCCGTCTTACAAGGACGGCATTGACAGCAACGGCAACTACTGGCGCGGCAACTGCTGGGCTCCCACAACCTATATGTGCTGGCTCTCCGCAAGGGAAGCGGGCTGGTATGACATCTCCGCGCTTATCGCCGAGAAAGTCACCGCGCAGTTCATGAAATACTGGACTTCACTCGGTCATGCATACGAGAACTATCCCGCCGAAGGCGATGTGGACAACTCTTATATTTACGCAGGAGGAGCCTGGGGCGGACGCGAGATCCGTTACGTCTGGACCGCACTGATGCCACTCTGCCTGCTAGAGGAGATTTTCGCCGTTGAACCGGTGGGAGGGGGATTCCAGTTCGGCAATCCATTCCTGTCTCAGGTTTCCGAATGGAACGGCTTTCTCTGCCATGGCAGCAAAGTTTACGCATCTGCCGGATCGGACATTACAAAAGTGGTTTTCGGCGACGAGTGGAGCTTCGAGTCGAAGCCCGGACTAGCCGTCAGGAATTTCAGCATCTCGGCCGCTCAGATTTCCTTCCGCACCCAGCCGCTTTGGCGTGACGCATTAATAAGAATCAAATCCAAAGCCGTACATCCTGGAAAAATTCCGCGTGACATTGTGAACGGACGAGAATGTTCCGCAGTTTCTTTTGCAGAAGATGGAGTCACACTTCTCGTCAACCTGCGCGGAATGGGTGGAAAGTGGTTCCAGGTGGCAGTCATTGGAGACAGCATCGTGCACGGCGGTTGCGACAGCGAGCTTGGCGGCTGGGTTGCACGTCTGCGCCTTCACTGCTCCAGAAACGGGCTCGGTGATCATGTGTTCGATCTTGGCCTGGGCGGCAACAACAGCCGCGATCTTCTCGCCAGGGCTGAATCGGACATCCGTTCGCGCTTGCACCACACCGACATCATCATTTTCGGAACTGGCACCAATGACATGAACAAACAAAGTTATGTGGCTCCGGATGAATTCCGCAGCAATCTGGAGAAGATGGCCGTCACCGCGACAGGACTCGGCAAGAAGGTTGCTTTCGTCGGCCTTACTGTCCGCAAAGACATGCCGCCGGAAACTAGCGCCAAATATGACTCCATCATAAAAGATGTCTGCGAGAAGGGCGGATACCTGTATTTCCCCCTTATGGATGTGATTAATAAAGATGACCTGTCCGACTCATGCCATCCCAATGCCAGGGGACATGAGAAGATATGCGCAAGAGTGCTTGAGACGCTTCAAGTCAAAGGTCTAATTTAACGCATAGGAATTTCAAAGTTTATGGAAATTCAGCATCTGGTTTTGAGCTTTATCTTCTGCGAATTGCGAAATTCGCACTTGGAGTGCGGCAATTTATTGCCGCCTTTAATGACGGAATTTATTCCGTCCCATGGGGAGGTAATCTCGCGAAATAAATTTCGCGAACAAGGCGGTAACAAGTTCCCGCACTCCACGGAGCGTTGTCACGCTCGTAAATCAAAAACCCACTTCACTATACGTTCAGATTATCTTTACTTCGGAATTCGTCATTCGAATGTTCGATATTCGATTGTTCAAAAGTTGCGGCCCTTGGCCGCCTAGTTTAAAACAAAAGGAAATTGCTTATATGGAAATTAATCTGAACAGGCCATACGGACTCCAAACCTCGCCGCCGGCGAAGCCCGAACTTGCTTTTTACTGCGAGAATAACAGGGATCTCCTGTTCGAGAACGGGCCGATCGAGATCCGCTGCCGGGCGGGCATTCATTCGGCGGGCATGAACTGGAATCTCGCGCGCAACTTCTTCAAAAAGGCGTTCCTCCAGGGCTCCGCAGAGGCGCAACCTGAAAATGTCTATGTGATCCGGTTCTCCGCCGAAGGGTTGCATCCCGGATTCTACGACCTCCGTGTCATCCTCGATACGGGCGACGGGAAAACCGTTGAAGGCGTCTGCACCTTCGGATTCAATGTATCGCAGATGCCGATACGGGATTCGCGGCCTGCCGACTTCCGCGCCTTCTGGGACAGGGCGCTTGCGAAGCTTGCGGCGCTTCCCCTTGATCCGAAGAGTGGTGAGATGAAGGTTTTCAAAGGCGTGGAGATTGACGAATACAACCTGAAGAGCGCGTCGCTGCCGGGTGACTACGACCCGTCCGGACACCGTTGCAATGAAGTCGAGGCATGCAAGATCGACTTCGGCAGCGTCAACGGCAGACGCATCCATGCCTGGCTTGCCAAACCGCTTGGCGACGGTCCATTTCCCGCAATGCTTGTCCTTCCCGGCGGCGGTTTCAATTCACGTCCGATTCCGCTTGAGCACGCAAGGCACGGCTATCTTGCCATCGACATCCAGATCCACGGACAGGAAGTCGACCTTAAGGAATACCCGCAGATCCCCGGATATTTCAAAGACTTCGTCTACGAGCCGGTTGAGGCGAATTATTTCCATGACATGTACCTGAACGCCGTCCAGGCAGTCAACTATCTGCTTTCCCGCGCCGATGTCGACAAGGATCGGCTCGCGGTGGTGGGTGGCAGCCAGGGCGGGCGGACAGGTGTGACGACTGCCGCGCTGCATCCGAAAGTCAAGGCGACAGTTCCCGCAATCGCCCACTACGGCAACCTCCCTTATTTAAGATGGGCGGAAACATGCAACTCCGCCAACCCCCAGAAGGACGGCATGGAGCTGAGCGGGCCTCCTCCGCTCCCGGACACTCCGGAAAACCGTTGCTGCGCCTACTACGACGTGATGAATTTCGCACAGGATGTGAAATGTCCGACCATGATAAACGCCGGACTCGTAGATCCGGTTTCGCTGGCCTCCGGCGTCTTCGCGATATACAACAGGCTTGGAGCCGTTAACAAGTGGATGATTCCGCTTCCCGGGCTCGCACACGACTGGTCTGCCGAGTTCGACCGCAGCGCATGGCGCTGGCTCGATGAAGTTTGGAAAAATCCCGCCGCCGCCCCGAAAGGCGTCAGGGGCGGATCTCTTAAGATCGTCTGCCTCGGCGACAGCATCACCGGGAAATCCGATCTCTCGTCGTACCTGAAATGGTCGCACATCATCGAGCTGATGCTTCTGCCCGGCGCTGCGGAATCCGCAGTTGTCGTCAACAGGGGAATCGGCGGCGACACCACCGCAGGCGTGCTCAAGAGGCTTAAATCCGACGTTCTCGACATCAGGCCCGACATCGTCGTCCTCCTGATCGGCGGGAATGATGCCGGCCAGAAAATCCCCCGCGAGACGGTGGAGAAAAATCTTGATCTCATCATGGGCGACATCGTGTCGGCGGGCGTAAAACTGCTCGCGCTGCAGTATCATGTGATCCCCAATCCGGAAAATCCGGAGACGGCATGGAAGTACCTTGACAGCAATAACGACCTTGTCGCCGCAGCCGCCGCAAGGAGCGGTGCAGCACTCCTCGACATGGCAGCACCCATGCGCGAGGCGGCGAAAAACCGTCCTGTCAAAGAGCTGGTAAACGTCAGGGACGGTGTCCACCTGAACCCGGGAGGGGAACTCGTATTCGCCGCAGAGGTGTTCAAGAAGCTGAAAGCGCTCGGATGGATTCCAGAGTCATCCCACAGGATGACGGATGGATGGATGGTTAGATGAATGGATGATTGGGTTTGAGTTCAAAGAAAATCTAAAAGGGCTATCCTATATGAAAAAAACGAAAAAGTTATTTTGCGAATTTATTACAGGATTGTTCTATGCTTATGTCTTTGATACGCAACCATCCAGCAATCCATTCATCCAATCATCCATGGGACGGCAGTGGATGGATTTCGTAAAAGAATATTGACTTGAGAGTGGATGAAGCAGCTGTTCAAAATAAATTTATTTTATGGAGATAATTAACGTGAATGACAAAACCCGGCTGAAAGTCAAGAAGACAAGGACATCCGATATGGGATCTAATGGTCTGGAGTTTGACAAGGATATTCCATTTGTCGGAAGTGGAATCCCCCTGGATCAGCTATGGTTCAGCGGCGGGAGGACTGCTTTGACCATCCTCAGGCATGGCGGGATCGGGGAGATTTTGCATTATGGACGGCAGGCGCAGGGATTGTTTATGTTTTTCAAATCATGCTCGCCGCAATCGTCGTGGGAAAAACTTTTCAGGGTCTGCGTGGTGATTGACGGAGTGCCGTATTATCCGCAATTCAACAACACCCGCATCTATCCGTTTGGATACACGAGCGAATGCGCAATCGAGAGGGTGAAATTCCGCCATGAGATCACTGTCTTGAATGACGCGGTCGTGCAGAGGATCGCAATCCTTTCAAACCCGGCACGGAAGAAACTTTCACTGAAGATCATATTCCATGGTTTTAACGGCGTGAAATCTCCAAACCGGAAATGGAGCTCGTGGGAGATGGACAAAGCGGTGGGAGGCCTCTACACCTCGGCGACCGATTCCTTCACTGAAGAGGAGTGCCGCCGCCAGGTGGATGCAAAAAAATCAGACAAGCGTCTGGACTTCCCTGTTTCGGATGTGCCCTATGGCGAAACCCACATAAGCATAGCATCCAACCTGAAGTCGAAGATGACATCTGCAAACCATGGATTCAAATATTACCTGAATACGGACTCATTCTCGGACGAAGCCGCTTTTTTCCTCGTATTCAACCCTGAGAAGGGCGGACTGGAAAGACGCGTCCGCGAATTGCGGAAAAACTACTCCCGGGAATGTGATCATGCGTTTGCGTCCTACCGGGAACGCCTGTCGAGCTCCCCGAATATCAAGATCGCCGGCTGTCCCGCAGTTCAGTCTTTCATGTGCAGTCTTCCTCCGATGATCGACTCCGTGGAGGCGAAAGACATTCCCGGCGGGTTCAGGGCCGCCACTCATGGGTACTGGATATGGCTGGACCTCTTCTTCAATTCGAGCGCGTTCACCTATTCCAACGACGCGGCCTCCCTGCTGGACATGCTTAAACTGTTCAGGACATTCGCCGACAGCAAGCTGGGCATGCCGAAACTGGTGACGACGACAATGAAGCCGCTGTCCGGCGCCGAGTGGGTTGAACAATCCATGTATGTCACCGCCTTCTACCATTATTACTGCAATACGGGCGATGTCGTGGCGCTGCGCGAAATATTCCCGTTTCTCGCATGGCTTACTGATAAGTGCATGGAAAAGGAGGTGGCCGGGACAGGACTGCTTGAAGGCGTCGGCATGCCGGATTTCCCGATGGATCAGGACGGGCATGACATCTGCAGCAGCGGGAACAGCATCTTCTATCAGGCCCTCAAGGCAATGGAGGCACTCGCCAAGGAATTAAATGCAGCCTCGCCCGGGAGGGAATACGCCGGGCTTGCATCAAAATACGGAGAGCTGTCCGGGAAATGCCGTGAGAGCTTCCTGCGCTACTTTTACGACGGGGAAAAAGGCTATTTTGTGGATTCCCTTTCGAGCAGGGATTTTTCCAGGAGATCCCATTATCCGGTATTCGCCATACTGTGGATCACTCATTTCGCGGCGGATCTGCTGGGTGATCACGCCAGGGATATCGCCGCTTTCCTGTCGAAGAATTTCGCCCGGCCTCACGGGATTGCGGGAATGATACCGGCGTGGGATTCCGCCTATCCAGGAGACGGTAACCAGCTTCTGGCATACTACCCGAGTTGGTCCGAGGCTTTCTACCGGAACGCGATGAGGTTGGCGGGACGCAAAAAGGAATTGGACAAGTGGTTTGACGATGTCACCTGGTTCTGGCGGCAGAACACCATCCCCGAAGGATTCACATATGACGCCGAGAATGAAGGATTCACGGTGGACAACCCGGGCACCAAGCAGGCGTTCGGAGGTCAGTCCTGGTACTGCGTGTTCTTCCAATCCATATTGGGGATATGCGTCGATGAGAAGGGGCTCGTCATCTCGCCTTCTCCAGTGCACAGGGAAATCACCGTGAAGAATCTTGTCGTGCGAGGCAGGAAAATAAATATCACGGTGACCGGAAAGGCGAAGAGCCCCGGAATAATTTTCAACGGCAGAAGACTCAGGGGCTCGAAAATCAGAATCCCGTTCGCCGACCTGAAGATCAATAACACCTTGTATATTTGATTTTGCACCCGGACAAGAGGGAAAGCGACATGAATATTCTTTCGTCTTTGCCGCAGAGGAGTTCAGGAAGCTGAAAACACTCGGATGGATTCAGTGAAATTTCATTGAGGCAATGCCGTCAGGCTTAATTTAATTATATGGGAAATTGTATTTTAATCTTGGATAAAATGCTTGTGTTAAATTTAACGCTGAAAGCGTGTTGTAATATAGCCTATGGTTTCAACCATAGGGACTTTTATCGTGATGATTGCGTCCTGAAGGGACGGAGTATATACATGTTTTGAGTTTGCTCCTTAAAAAGACTCCGTCTCTTCAAGACGGATACGGATGGTGTGTGTGTATGATCTACCTGTGGTTGAAACCACAGGTTATATTACCTTATCCCTTTGGGATAGAGAGAAAAGCCTGTTATCCTGTTAATGAAAGATTAAAATCCCGGCGGAGCCGGTTAAGTTCTTTACACTAAAAAAGGAGAGATGAACATGATGAAAATAGGATTGTCAGTTGTTCTTTTTGCGAGCCTAGCGTTTGCGCCTGTCCAAATCAAAGCGGAGGCATCTGCCGTACCTCCGCCGTCATATAATATGCGGGTTTTCGGCAAAGTGACTGTGAAGGAACGGCAGGAGAAGGGTGCGCGCTGTCTCCGGATTACAGCCGAAGACGCGGCCAAGGCCAGAATATTGTATTCCAAACTCCTCGGCGATTTCACTTCCCTTACCACAGTCAAGGCGCAGGCTGTGAAGATGGGCGGCACAGCTCTGACTGCACTGGCCTTTGACGGCGGGCGGCGCATTCTGCCGGTCCTGCGCGAAAACGACGTTAACGTGGACGTGTACCTTTTTGATCAGCCTGCGCAACTGGACAAGTTCCTCTCTTCCGGTGCAGGTGCAGCAAAAGGTGCTGTGACCCTGTCCCGCCGCGAACATCCCCTGTATCTGGATCTCTGGGACGGAAGGAATATGGGTTTCTGGTATTCTCTCGGATTCAAGGCCATCACCAAGAACAGGACAGACGACCAGGATTTCGATTTCCTGCGTCCGCTGCAGCTTAATGTCAACACCGTCGGCGGTGGCGTCTCGGCGGTCGCACTGCGCTGCGACCGGGATGACCTCGGCTACAAGACGAATATCTGGTACGATGTGTCAACCTACGCCTATGATGCGCATCCGGAAGCGTCGAACAAAAGCGATCCCGACATGACATACTGTCCGGATTATTACGGCGATGTGCCGCTGGCGGACAACCCTATACTGAAGGGACAGGTGGCCAGTCTCCTGGCCTACCTCGGGCAGTTCACGGGGGATGACCGTCTCATGACCATTACCGACGCCTACGGTGAGACTGCTGCGCGGACCACGCACGCATATCCCGGCTTCTCCGGACGCGACGAAGTGTCGCGCCAGGATTTCATCCACTATCTTCGCGACATTCGCAATTTGAGCCTTACCGAACTCGGGCAACGCTGGTATGGCGATCCAAAACGTTTTACGAGCTGGGATGCTGTCAGTTTTCCCAGGGAGAGGGATTTCTTCGGATGGGAGGACGGCAAGAGCCAGGATTTAGCAGGCACTTGGCGCTGGCTGCGGCTCACCCGCGAACAGGGTGAAAAGGACCAGGTGTATTCTCCCGGCTATGACGACGGCAAATGGCTGACGTACCGCCAGCCGGGCACCCAGTATCTGTCCGGATCCGCTGAAAACGGGGCCTGGATGCGCTATTCATTCACCCCGGATACGAAATTGCTGCAGGCCGGAACCCCGATATACCTCACAGTCTGCCCGTTCAATAACGCACCCTATGCCAAACCGAGCACGGTCTACCTCAACGGCAAGAAGATCGCCGACCTGACATTCGGACACGGACTCGAATGGGGCCAGATAGATGTCAGCAAGATGCTCCTGAAGGATGCGAATGTGATATCGCTCTACACTCCTGCCGGCAAGGTGGCGGGACCTGTTTTCCTGACATTGCGCAAGGCGGAGAATTCGTTCCCGACCGGCGATTCAGGATTGAACGCCAGAAGGTTTGACGTGCGCGAATGGGTGGCGGACAGCTGCGCCCGGGCTGTTGCCCTGTCGGTCAAGCGCCTGCGCGGCATTGATTCCGGCCGCGGTGTGAAGCTGATGGCGCCGCATGACAATGTGGATCTCGTCATGCCGTACATGGAGGAATGGGGAATATATCCGCACTGCACCGGACAGGGCGCGTATTTCCGCCCGTGGCTGCGCCGCAACGGCTACCTGCACGGCATCATGGGTTCTTCCGAAACCTCCCAGTCGTCCACAGATGTACATAGCCTCATGCGCGTTTTCTTCACCTTCACCTTTGAAGGCATGGGCGCACACGACTATTTCTACAACCTGCACGACATTCTCATCAGTCCGGAGAAGAAGGCGTGGTATGAAAAGAACCTGCCGTATCTCAAGCTGACCGGCCGCTATGATTTGAGGAAGCCGGACATTGCGATCGCCTGGTCGCTGCGCGCCGACCGCTACGGCGTAAAGAACGGTTCCTGCTATCAGAACGATCTCGGGCGCGGAGACCTGCAGCAGGCCCATTACAGCTTTGTCTACTGTTCGGAAAAGGACATTATGGACGGGAGGGCGGACGCATACCGCGTGATGATCGACGACAACTTCAGCACTGTTGAGCCCAAGGATGTGGAGGCGTTGGAGGCCTGGGTGAAGAAAGGCGGCATGCTGGTGCTCAATCAGCGTTCAGGTAGGAACACGATCCTTCAGGCGAACGCCTGGCCGATCCGGCGCCTGACCGGATGCGAAGCTACAGTACGTCCGCAGGAGGGCAACGTCACCTTCGAAAAGAATCCCTCCATCTTAAAATCATATGCAGGCCGTTCATTCAAGAATTACGGCGAGCCGATCGACTGGCAGAAGCTGAACTATTATGAAGACTCGGTGGCGCTTGAGCCGAAAGAGGATGGGATCGAAGTCCTGGCGCGTTACGAAGACGGCAAACCTGCGGTGGTGGTGCGGACTCTCGGCCGGGGCAAGGTGATCATGTTTGGCAGCGCCTTTTACAGGAAGTCTACTGATGTGAAGGGGTTCTGGGTGGGCAGTCCGGAACAGACCGCGTTCTTCAAGGCGCTGCTGTCCGATCTCGGGATAAAACCCTTGGTTGAGAGCGAACAGTCCCTGCTTTGGGCAGAGCGCTTTATCGCCAACAACGGTTCTACTGAAATGCTGGTGCTCGGCAACCAGAGCGACACCGATACGCTCAAGGATGCGGCGGCGGTATGGGATCTCGGATTCGCCCCGCGCCGTGTGTTTGACCCCGCCACTGGCGCCGACCTGCCGGTGAAAATAGATGGCACGAAAGTAAGCATCGGAAACCTGACCTTGTTGCCGTATGAGATGCGTTACTTTGCGGTGGAAAAGACGGACTTGGACGTTTCTCAAACCGTCACACACTGGCTTGGACGCCAGGCCCAGATGTGGCGCGCCCTGCCTGCCGGTGAGAAAGCAGCCAAGCAGGATGTTTCCTGGCCTGTTTTTGTGTTGGGCAAGTTTGATGTGAAGCAGTTCGAGAATGAAGCCGATGCGCGGGCGGCGATGACGGTCGGATTTGTGCCGGGCAAGGATTGGCAGTCGCTTCTGACATCCGACTGGGCTTGCGCGGGCATGAAGCGGAGTCCAGGCCTCTGGGCGGTGTACCGGAAGACGATCGATATTGATCCCGCATGGCTTCAGGATCTGCGCGGTGTTGAATTCATGCAGACTCCCGTCCGCTCATGGTGGAACAATCTGCGGGACGTGACGGTGAACGGACTGACGATCCTGGAAAAAGGCAGGCCGGTCAACCAGGACAAAATCCTTGCCGCCCTGAAACCAGGGAAAAATCAGCTCTCACTGCTCTCCGCCTCCGGCGCGGACGGTAACGGCGGTTTCTACGGTGAGATGGGATTCCGGCGCATTCCGGGCGCTTCCGGCGAGACAATGGACGTAAGCTCCGGCTGGACTGCCTATCCCGCGGAAACCGATCCGAAGCCTGTAGACTTCCCTGCAAAGGGTGAATGGCTGATGGCGCGCAAGAACGTGAACGTGCCTGCAAAGTTCAAAGGCTCTGATGTCTGGATAGAGATCGAAGGCAATGCGTCCTGTGTCGCCGTCAACGGCCGCCTCCGCTATGTCTCGAACAATTACGGAGCCAAGCTTTCACCGCATCCTTATCTGGTCAACATCACTCCGGACATCCGCTTCGGGGTGGACAATGAGATTGCCTTTGGCAGTGGGAATTGGATGGTTCGCGTCCAGAAGTACCCGGTCGATGTCCGTTCAGTGAAACTGATTCTTGTGCCGAAGAAGTGAAAGGTATTCTCAAAATGAAATTTGTCTGAAAAGTAGCACAGACATTCTTGTCTGTATATTCACATTTCATTTTCAAATGCTAGAGAAGAAAGATTAACCACCAAGGCACGGAGACACCAAGTTTGGAAAATTTCTTATGGTTAAGAATATAAAGAAGATTTGGAAAATCGGAAAGCGTTGCTTCGGGAATGACTCTTGTTGGAGTTCACAGCTTTAGCGTGTCTTCTCTTCATAATTATGATATAAGGTTCCCATAAGCGAAACATGGAAAATAACGGGAAGAATTCCAAGAGCACGCTTCCTCCTTCGCTGAGATGCTACGGCGGACGCAGAAAGCTGTGAACTCCAACGAATTCAACTCCCGAACTTTGGAACTTGCGCACTTACTAACTTCCCCTTGGCCTGCCCGGCGTAGCTTTATGCGAAGGAGGATTAAGCCCGCAGGGGCTGTTCTTTGTCTTTCTTTAATTACTATCCGGGTAGAATGCACCTCGGTATAAGCCCAAGGCAAAGTGTTTAGAAATGTTATTCCGGCGAAGTAACTCGGGTCTATCTGACCCGAGAACCGCGGGTCAGATAGACCCGCGCTACTATCAAATGAAGATTGTCTTGGCGACATCCTGCTCAGCCCAGGATGCCGCCGTGGACTTTACTTCCTTTTCAAACCCAGGGTTATCCTGTTTTTGCCGTTCAGTCGCTGATAATCAATGTTTTCTGTAAGGCTTCTGATGAGTGTCAAACCCAGTTCATCGGGTGACAGGTTCCTGCCAATGGGGTTTACCGCCTCTCCCGAGCTTTCAAACACGAGTTCCACTATTTCGTTCCTCTCCGAATAGGCGATTGTCATGTCGACTTGCGTCGCAGGCAGGAGCGGATTGTAAATCTCAAGCATCTCTTCCACAAGCATAATCAGGTCATTGGTGGTTTTCGCGGGCAGGGCATGTTTTTCACAAAAAGTTTTTATTTCGGCATTCAAGGCGTATAAATCATAGTCGGGTGAGCTTATGCGGCAGTTGAAACTCCTTATCCGGTTGATGAACGCCCTGGTCTTCTCCTTCTGGGGATTGTCGAATATCTGCTGCGGTGTGCCTTCTTCATAGATGAGCCCCGTGTCCATATACAGTACCCGGTTCGACACGTCCCTCGCAAAATCCATCTCATGGGTGACGATCACCATGGTCATGCCGTTTCTGGCAAGACGGCGTATGACCGACAGCACCTCGCTCACCATGGTCGGATCCAGCGACGAGGTAGGTTCATCAAAGAGGATGATTTCAGGATCCATCGCCAGACAGCGGGCAATTGCCACCCTCTGCTTCTGGCCGCCGGAAAGTTCATCCGGGAAGTTGTCGGCTTTCTCGATTAGGCCGACAAGCCTGAGAAGGTCCATGGCTTTGCATTCAGCATCCTTTTTGCTCATCCGCCGCAGTTTGATCGGGCCGATGGTGAGGTTTTCCGTGACGGAAAGGTGGGCGAAAAGGTTGAACGACTGGAACACCATGTTCATCTTCTGCCGGATTTTCTGGATATCTGTTTTCCTGTCCAGTATGTCGACATTGTCTATGTGTACGGAGCCGCCGCTCGGGCGGTCAAGCAGATTGAGACAGCGCAAGAATGTGCTTTTGCCGCTGCCGGAAGGGCCGATGACGGAGATCACCTCGCCTTTTTTTATTTCAACATTGATGTCCCGCAGCACGACGAGATCACCGAATTTCTTTGAAAGATGTTCGACCCTTATCATGCGTTGCCCGCCTTTACCCTTTTCAGTTTCGGATCGGTTATGCGCTCCACATAATCCATCGCCTGCATGAGGGACCACGTTATCAGGAAATACAGGATCGCAACCATGACCAGGGGAAAAAATGCATCAAAGGTGCGGCTGCGGATGATGTCGCTCGCCTTTGTCAGATCCTGGACGGCGATATATCCCACAATGGAAGTCGCCTTCACCATCGAAATGAATTCCCCTTTGTAGACCGGCAGTATCCGGCGCACTGTCTG
>JBAZRS010000079.1:0-6492 GCA_041662825.1 Victivallales bacterium
TGATCTCGTTGCGCAACTCGCAAGTTTCCTGTGGAAAGGCTGGAGGATTTCGCCGTAGGATTCCCTTGAAATGAGGAGTCCGTTCTGGCTGCCGAGATCGTCGGCTATGAAGACAATGTCAATCAGGTCTCCCGCCTCTTTCATGGAGAGTTCCATCCTTTTTTCAAAGAACCCCGTGATATGGGCGAGTGCGCATTTCACAAGTTCCGGATTGGTTATCGTGTTGACGAGTGCCTCTTCGAGGCCGGTCATCCAGCAATATATTTCAAACGGATTCCCGCTGGACATGTTTACGGCCTTTTCCTTTACGAGGGGGTTGGCCAGCAGTTTTGCCCTGAAGTTCCCGTAGTCGTAGGCGAGCGGATCGGGCCACGGGTATTTGTCGAGCTGTTCCGGACTTTCAAATCCGGCCAGTGGGAAATCTACGAACTCCTGGTATTCACCGCCGCCGTAATTTATTTTTTTCAGTTTGATGCCCCAGAGACCGGTGAAAGTATTGCCGTCCGGAGGCATTACACCGATATAATCGGGTCCGGCACCCGTTATGTCACCGGAAACTTCGCGAAGCTTCTTCCAGCTTATCCCTTTCTCCGCACAGAACTTGTCGAGTACCACGCCCATTTCCGGAGTTGCGCCGAAACCCCAGCCAAATGGGGTGAGTTCCGACTCCCTGTGCGAAAAGGCGGTCAGTACTCTTTGTTTTGCATTTGATTCGCTCATTCTGCTTTCCTCCAATGCGTTGATATTCTTATGCGGATAAAACTATAATTAGCGTTGGCTGATTAGTAAATGCACAGATCGGAGAATTATGTTTGCACAAAACGGAGCATCCGGACCGAGGACGAATTACGAATAACCTATAACCGATAACCGATTCTAAATGCTCCCGGGCTTACGCCGTTGATCTCCCTGAATCTCTTCATGAAATACTTATCCGTGGAGAAGCCGCTCATTTTTGCGATGTCCGCAATATTCAAATCTGAACTTTTCAGCAGCTGTTCAGCCTTCCTTATCCTCTGCTGAGTTATGTATTCGATAGGTGAAATGCCGGTCTCGGAGGAGAAGACCCTGAAAAGGGTGATCCGGCTGATGTTCAGGATTTCGCAGAGCTGGCTGACGTTGATTGCCGATGAGATCTGGGAGTCGATAACCGCCACCGCCTTTGCATAGACATCTTTGTTTTTCGGCTTGTTCCGCTCCTGTTTCAGAGGGCATATCTCCGGCATGCTGTAGAGAAGGGAAAGGACACGGAATTCATCGCCCGGAACCTGTTTCCCGTGCAGGGCGTATATCTGCGAAAATACACTGACGGCTTTTTCAGGATGGCGCGGGCGGAACCACAGTTTCTTGCTGCTGAACCCGCAGGAATTCATGTATTCCGGACAGCCCTCTCCGGTAAGATGGAGATAGAAATATTCCCAGTTGTCATCGGGATTCTCATAATATTCTATTTCAACCCCAGGCCAGATTGTGAACATGTCACCAACTGAAACTTTTGTTTTTTCCCCGTTTGCAATGACCGTTCCGGAGCCTTTCGTAATCACATGCGGACAGAAGTAGTCCCGACGGAAGCGGTAATGCGATTCCCCGTAGCCCTTCAGGTGTCCTGCCATTTTAAGCCACAGTGAAGCCCCGGCCGGAGCCTCAGGCAGAAACCACAGTCTCGGGATGTTTTTGTCTTTCATGAAACAATAATATACCTGTCGGGAAACAAAACTCAACCGCAAACATATTGATACCTGTAAAAACGGAAGATAATTTATACTCTATAATGATACAAATATGAACCACAGTCATCCTTCGTTATGACGGATGAATGGATTAATGGATGATTGGGTTTGATTTCAAAACATCAATATAAGAAAAAACTGTCGAGGAATTATGGAAATGAAAAAATTAAAAGAACAGATGGAGAAATATTATAGTACCAAACGGCCGATGAACCTGGAGGACGGCTCTCCGGACTGGAGCAATTTCGAGATTTCACATGAGATTGAAAAGGAGATGGACGAATTTGTCTTAAGGAATCCGGATACCGATCCAAATCTCATCAAGGCCAAATTGCATGAGACAATCGCCGAAAAGTTCGAACCTGTGATTTTCACTCATAGCCCCTTCTATTACGAAATGGGTGTCAAGCACTCATACAGCTGGGGAACTCCCAGTCAGTTCAATGTCGGAAGCTGGATGTTCAGGAAATACGAGCACCTCTTTGTAAAGAACAGTCCGGAAAAGGTCAGGCTGCTCGGTGTCAGGGCGCACAGCGGAATCGACTGGTTCGGCAGCTGCGTCGATTCGGACCATCACAGTGTCGGATATACGAAGGTGCTGGAGAAAGGAATCTCCGGCATGATTGACGAGGCTCTAGACAGCAGAGCAAAATGCAGGAACAGTTCGGAGAAAAACTTCATTGACGCCGCCATCAGAAGCATGAACGCCGTGCTCAGGATCTCTAAAAAATTCTCGGAAAAAGCAAAACAGATGCTCAAGAAGGCCAAGACCGCAGAGGAGAAGAAATTCCTCTCCATGATTGCCGAGACGGCGGGACGCGTACCCGAACATCCGCCAAGATCCTTCTATGAAGGCCTTGCCGCATTGTGGTTCTTGAGGGAGGT
Source organism: Victivallales bacterium (assembly GCA_041662825.1). Classification (GTDB taxonomy): domain Bacteria; phylum Verrucomicrobiota; class Lentisphaeria; order Victivallales; family GWF2-50-93; genus GWF2-50-93. The sequence continues at coordinate 2,616 of JBAZRS010000079.1, forward strand.
CACCGGAAGCATCGAGGGAATAGGCATATCAATACTCGGCCATCCGGACAGGGTCCTGTACAAACTCTACAGGGACGACATTGAGGGCGGGAGACTCACGCGCAAGGAAGCCGTTGAGCTTGCCGGCATATGGATGATTCCGACCGACATAAAATTCGACATAGAGAACAGCAAGTGGCCCGAAACCTCGACCACGCTAACCCTCGGCGGATGCGACAGGGAAGGCAACCCCATATACAACGAAGTCACCGAGATATTCCTGGAGGCGCATGCGAAATACAATTACATGAATCCGAAACTGAACTGCCGTTTCGGGAAAAAATCCGACAGGCGCTACATCCGGCAGATATCCGGGCAGATACTCGACGGGCACAATGTCTTCGCCCTCCTTAACGACGACTGTCTCGTCAAGGCGAACGTTAAAGCCGGAAAACGGGTTGAAGACTGCAATCTTTACGGGGCGGGAGGATGTCAGGAAACCGTCATCGAGGGATGTGAACACTCCGAAGGGGCATATTATTATTTCAACATGCCGAAGGTTCTGGATTTCTGTTTTCACAAACACGACGACTTGAAGGACACTTTTTCAGAGCTCACGCTGAAACCGGCGGAAATACTCAGGAGTTCAACTTTCGAAGAGTGCTACAGGAAGTTCCTGAACACAACTTCCGAGTTCATTGTCAACGGCGCCGGACTGAGGCGCGATACGGGTGCGGTATGGCCTTCGGTGAACCCATGCCCTTTCTTTTCATCGACGCTCCACGGCTGCCTGGAGAACGCGAAGGATTACAGCGCAGGCGGCGCAAGATACAATCCCTCGGGACTTAGCCTTGTCGGCTTCGGAACTGTTGTGGATTCGCTCTATGCTATCAAACGGGCGTGTTTTGACGAGAAATGGATAAGCCCTTCCGAACTTGAATCCGTCCTCCGCACAAACTGGGAGGGTCATGAGAACCTGCGGAACCGTTTCGCTGGGCTTCCCAAGTTCGGACACAACTGCCCTGAAGTCGATGCCCTTGCGAAGCGCTTCGCCGGGGAGCTTTCAAATATTTCCGCTGGGCTGACGAATGCGCGCGGCGGAAAATTCCAACCGAGCTTTTTTGTCTACTATACGTTTGTCAGGATGTCCGGAACCACACTCGCCACTCCCGACGGGAGGCGTAACTTCGACATGTATTCCCAGGGGATTTCCCCGGGAAGGGTCAGCCCGGCATCATCGCTCACCGACACGATAATGTCTCTTGAAAAAGTCGACTTTACCGATTTCCCCGGAAACGCAGTCCTTGACGTACAGCTTCCGATGGGAAAGATGGATATTGACACGCTGAGTTCGGTGATCATGGCTTTTGCGAACATCAATGCGCCGACATTCCAGTGCAACTGCGTGGACGTCAAGGAACTCATTGACGCCCAGTTACGCCCGCAGGAACACAAGGGTCTCATGGTAAGGATAAGCGGATTGTCCGCAAAGTTCATCGCCCTCGACAAGGATGTCCAGGACGAGATCATAAAGAGGAACATGTTTCAGAAATAGACACTGCCATCCTACAGGATGACGGATGGATGGATTGTTGGATGAATGGATGACTGGGTTTGAACTCAAAGGAAAACAAAGAATGCTCTTTTATACGCAAATCATAAAAAAGGCATTTCGGATTTTTTTACAGGATTGTTTTATTCATATGTCTCTGATACGCAACCATCCAGCAATCCATTCATCCAATCATCCATGGGACGGCAGTGATTCAAGGAACGTCCACTGCGAGGCGTAAGCCTAGACGAGGACTTTTATATCCCGGCGTGCCCCAGTCGCGGAATGCCGACTTGCAATGATTGTTACCGATACTCCAGCAGCCGCCTCGGCCTATGCGGGACGAACCTGATGCCGCACCCTTGGGATCCGTCACCGCTTCAGCCGAATAGTCGCCATGAATATCGGCACACCATTCCCACACATTGCCGTGCATATCGTACAATCCCCACGCGTTCGGTTTTTTCCCGCCCACAGGGTGTGTCGTTTCTTTGGAATTAATCTCGTACCATCCCATCGCATCAAGTTCACCGGCATAGTCACCGGCCGTTCCCGCCCTGCAGGAATACTCCCACTCCGCCTCTGTCGGCAGACGGGCTTTCAAGCCCTTGGGCATACGCTCCGCCAGCTTCGGCAGGAACTTTTTGCTGATATCATCCCACGAAACCTGTTCCACCGGACGTTTGGGCGCATCCGCAGTTTCCTTGAACTGACTCGGATTCTCACCCGTCACTGCCTGCCACTGCTCCTGCGTCACTTCGTACTTAGTCATGTAAAACGGCTTCGTAAGCGTCACCTTGTGAACCGGCTTTTCGTTGTCAGAGATATTCTCCGCCCCCATCATGAACGTACCCGGAAGGATCAGCACAAACTCCAGATTCACCCCCTTGCCCAAATCCACCGTCAGGTTCTTCTTCGGCCCAGATGCGGACTCTTCCGTCGTCACCGCCTTGTCGGCTGCCAACGCGACCGCCAGCGGCAGGCCTATCAACCCCCCCAGCAAAGAGAGGACAATCACCTGCTTCAACAGAAACCCGCACGATACTCGGAACGCTTTCAATACGGTTTCATGACTCATAATAGTTCTCCTTATGATGACAGGCATTTTCATATTTCTTGAAAGTTAATCCGGAAAGCTGAACTATCAAGATATTCCACTCCTTTTCCTCAACGCCCTTTCAACCTTCAACTGATTACCGCCCTCTGTCCTCCGATTGCCGATTACCGATTACCGATTACTGCCCTCTGCCCTCTGCCCCGGACACTCTTCTCCCGGATTATTCCATTCGATGGGATAGCTACTGCACTGTGAGGGGCGGCACTCATATATCCTGCAAGCTGGCGGTGAATCAGCATAGAACGGGCAGCTACCGTCTTCATTCTCAGTCAGGGAAACATCCCCGTCGTCACCGGGCATGGTCATGGCCTCATAGAACTCAGGCAATTCCATACCTATGAAAGCAGCTATGGCCTCGGCGTCCTTTTCGGAAATCCGGACATATCCATGCCACCTGCAGCACTGTCCGCAGCGCAGGCATTTGAATTCCGAGTTATTTTGTGAGTCTGTCATATTAGTCCGAGTCAAATTAGTTGCTGGCAGTTGAATTATTTCCCGCTCTCCGGTTGACACATGTCGCCAGTTACAGAAAAGATTAACCACAAAGGCACGGAGACACCAAGTTAAGAGATTATATCGACAGGATAACAGGATTTTCCGGATTGGGATTCTTAAATCATGAAACACATCCGTCGTCGCAAAGAAGCTATGCCGGGACAGGCTAAACACACGAACAGGAGATTAAATAAAATATGGGCTATGAATAAGGATTGCTCGGAAGCGGATCCGTTTCCGGACAATCATTATTCTCAGCCCATGCCCTTTTTCAAAGGCCGTTTGCCAGAGGCAAACATATTTTTACTATCTGGCAAATCCTGCAATCCTGTCAACATAGTTGATTTTTCCTGCGCCTCCGCGTCGCTGCGCGAAAAACTGTTTTGATATCAGGTCTTTTTCTAGTTTAACTCCCACACTCCAGAACTTCCGAACTTCCAGAACTTCCGAACTTCCAGAACTTCCGAACTTCCGAACTTCCAACTCACTTCCTATACGAAGGCTGTTTTTTCTCAATGCTTGTCGGCGCGGGATCGGTGTCAGCTGAACCGCATTTCGGGCACTTGTTCAAATCGACCGCATCCTTTGCAGCAAGCTTGAAATTCGCCGGACTGGTATCGGGGGCCTTGTAGGGGAATTCATTTTTGCAGCTGTAGCATTTCTGCCTGTACGCGATAAGCCCGGCGCAAAGAGGGCATTTCTCATTTTTAATGTCCACCACTCTTTTTTCATAA
>JBAZRS010000079.1:6548-9138 GCA_041662825.1 Victivallales bacterium
TTTGCATTTCAGGCATATTACCGACGAGAGCGCTCCCGGCGAACTCTCTTCCGCCCTGTCGAAAATCTGCGTATACACCAGAAATCCTGAAAAGATTGACAGTCCCAGGAGAAGTACGGCCATGGCGGCAGACCTGGCAAACCCGAACTTCGCCAGCGTAAGCCCCTTCAGGATTTTCCTCTGCGGTTTCACTTTTTTCGCCGCAATGGTCGGAGAGGCCTCTGTGATCACGTCAAGTTCCTTTTTCGCTTTCTGGAAGCTCTCGCCCGCATCCGCCTCTTTTTCGACTTCAGGCGGCCTGGCCGCAAGAAATGTGAGTATGTGTTTGAAAACATTTTCAATTTCATCAAGACTCGGCCTGCCGTCGGGATTCTTGTCCATCATTGCGGCTACCGTGTCGGAAAAATATTTTGTTATCCTCCTGTCAAAGGTTTCAAGACAGGGAGGAACAAGATTGACCTGGTTGAACATGGAGACGGTGGGTTTTACAGACTGGAAGGGATTGTCGCCAGTGATTGCCTGGTAAAGCACTACGCCCAGGCTGTAGATGTCGCTCTTGCCGCTGACGGCCGATGAATCATTCAGGTATTCCGGAGGCATGTACGCCACCGTGTTCCACATCTCCGTCTTGATGGCGATCGTGGCCGTATCCCTTTGAGCCGCTATGCCTAAATCCCCGAGCTTGCACACACCCCCTGAAATCATTATGTTTTCAGGCTTGATGTCGAAATGCACAATTCCGTTCCTGTCGAATTCCTTCAGCCCGCTTATCAGCTCCAAAGCCAGTTTGACAGCCTCCGCCTCAGTGAGTTTGCGCTGTTTGAGCAGCCGGGCGAGGTTTCCGTTCTCGGCGAACTCCATAATTGTGTAGAAACGGCCCGCATACTGGCCGAAATCAAGTATTTTCAGGACATTGGGCGAATCTATTGTCTTGGCTTTTTCAGCAATCCCCGCAAATGCAATAACTTTCAAGTTCCGGAGTTGAAACCAGTTTTACTGCGACACGCCTTCCATTCTTCTTGTCCCTCCCCAGGAATACAACGGAGTGCGGTCCGTATCCGACAAGTTTTTCAATTATGTAGCGGCCAGCGAACACAACATGTTTTCTGACAAGTTCAAGATCGTCCTTGTGCACCACCGTGAACTTGAGGAAGGTCTTGAGTTTCGCGATCATGTGGGCTTCTTTCACGGGCTTTATCAGGTAGTCGTTGGCTCCGGAATTCATGCCGTTGACAATGTCCTCCTCAGTATCTCCCGAGGAAACCATTATGATCGGGACATTCAACCCCTCCGGTGTCTTCCTGATTTCACGGCACGCCTCGAACCCGTTCATCTCCGGCATGTCAACATCAAGTATGACCAGTTCCGGGCGCGTCTCCTTGAAGCGTTTCACAGCCTGAAGCCCGTTCCCGCACATCACCACTTCATGCCCGAGAAACTCCAGCATCTGCATATATCCGACCTGATAGATCACACTGTCGTCGGCAACCAATATTTTCGCCTTGGAGAGCTGACTGTCCAGGTCGGGGATAAACTCCTGGTGCAATGACAGCTTATTGCCCTGCGAGTCTATAGCGTACGCCTCATTGAGTATGATTACTTCTTCGTCATACTTGGCGGCAAGCCCGGCATCCCCGCCTTTTGGCGGAGGAGACGCCTGGACCTTATCCTTCTCCTGCTCTTTCACAGAGTCGTCTTTTGAAAGCGAGTGCGCTTCTTCCGGAATGCTTTCAATTTTAGCAGGTTTCGGCGCAGCGCCTGCTTCTTCTACAACGACTTTTATTTCAACCGGCGTTTCTGGAATATTTTTCGGCGACTCCTTTGGCACTTCAACCTGCAAGGGCTTCGGCACTTCCAGAGGCAATGTTTTTGGCGGTTCACCCTGCGGCTCCTTCGGCAGAAGCTTCGTCGGCTCTTTTTGCAACACCTTCGGGGTTTCGACAGGCAACGCCTTCGGCGGCTCCTTGACGGATTTCACAGCCGTTTTCTTCAGAGCGGCAGTTTTCTTAACGGCTTTCTTTGCAGGGGCAGGTTTCTTGACTGTCTTTTTTGCAGGCGCAAAACTGACTGTGATCTTTTTGACATCCGTCTTTTTCAGACTTGAGGTCGCAGTTTTTATCACATCTTGCTTTTTAATCTGAACTTTTATTGCAGTTTTCGTTGAAGGCTTGACTTTATTAATCTTATTGGCTGCGCTCCTGCCTACAGGCGGGACTGGTAGTTTTTTAATCTCCTCCAGACTCTCTCCGGCTTTCTTATTACCTGCAGATGACTTCATAGTAAAACTACCTGTTTTTTTTAACATATGAAAACAAATGTCAAATCAATAAGCTAAAGTTAGCTCCTATGGCGTGTTTTGTCCAGAATTCAGGAGCATTAAAACAAAAAGGGATTTGCCCCATTTGCGAAAGAGACTGACCGGAGTTTAGAGCCTATTTTAACAGCGACTATTGTAACCGTTAAGCTGGGAATTTTTTACAAGATAAACTGACAATGAACGATTAGCTCCCCTGTGGGTTTACTTATCAGGGCGTAGCTTCTTAGCGAAGCCTGACCCCACAGGAAGCAAAGATTGGAAGGCTAACGGCGT
>JBAZRS010000079.1:9148-12931 GCA_041662825.1 Victivallales bacterium
CATTAGCCTCCAATCTTCTTCTCCTGCCAGATAAACTGGCAGGGGGAATGAAATAAACACCCAGCTTAACGGTTACCGACTATTGCGTCTTTAGCGTTAATTTTCTTAACGCAAGAGGCGCAAACGTGTAAAACCGATGAACAAGCGAATTACGAATATCGAAGTATTGGAATAGAATGAAAAGAAGACAAGGAGGGAAAAGTCAGAGAAAGATTGAAGAGGGATTTTTGTTGGAGTTCAAGCTTCAGCTTGTCCCGATATTAACAAACTTTGAAATTCCTATACGTTTGAATCAGGCGCGCACCATAAAAAGAGGGGAGGGATTTCTCCCTCCCCGAATGTCGTCACATCTTCAGTCCGTTTATGGTATTACTGAATTTGACGGGTCTGACGAGGCACTTGTCCCAAGAGAGTTCGTCGCCGTTACAGTAAACGTATAGGATATTCCCGGCACAAGGCCCGGAACTGTTATCGGGCTTACATTCCTGGTGGCTGTAATGCCGCCCGGGTCGGAGGTCGCCGTATAAGTTGTTATCGCGTTGCCGCCGTTCGATACCGGAACTGTGAATTTCACAGTCGCCACACCAGCTCCCCCCTTTGCTGCGGTACCGATAATCGGCGCACTAGGTACTGTGGCAGGTGTTACTGCGGGGGAGGCCTTTGATGCAACGCTTTGGCCAATTGCATTTGTCGCTTTCACCTTGAAGGTGTAGGCTGTGCCGTTTGTCAGTCCAGCTACCGTTATCGTGGTTTCCGGCGGAGTCAGGACGCTGCTGGCAGTTATGCCGCCAGGGGACGCGGTGACGGTGTATCCCGTGATCACAGTTCCACCGTCAGATACAGGAGCAGTGAAGCTCACTGTCGCCTGCGTATTCCCTCTCACAGCAGTCACTGCTGTGGGTGCGCCGGGAACATCGGCTGTCGGAATTACGGCATCTGAAACTGCTGACGGTATACTTGTCCCGAGAACATTCGCCGCCATTACCGTAAACGTATACGAAACGTTATATGTAAGTCCGGTTACAGTTATCGGGCTTGCGGTACCGGTCTTCACTATGCCACCCGGGGTGGATGTCACAATATATCCTGTAATAGGACTGCCTCCGTTAAATGCCGGCTTCGTGAAGGCGACTTTCGCCTGAAGCACACCGGGCGTAACAGTTCCGATTGTGGGAGAATCCGGAATTGTCGCAGGTGTTACCGCAGCTGATGCCTTTGATGCCACACCTGAGCCGATTGCATTTGTCGCATTCACCTTGAAGGTGTAGGCTGTGCCGTTTTTCAGGCCAGGCACCGTTATCGTGGTTTCCGGCGGAGTCAAAACGCTGCTGGCAGTTATGCCGCCTGGCGACGAGGTGACGGTGTATCCCGTGATCACAGTTCCGCCATCCGACACCGGAGGCGTGAAGCTCACTGTCGCCAGTGCATTGCCTCTCACAGCAGTCACTGCCGTAGGCGCGTCGGGCACATCAGCTGTCGGAATCACGGAATTTGATTCAGCTGAAGGAACGCTTGTACCGAGCACATTCGTCGCCACTACGTTGAACGTATAGCTGATTCCCTGAGTCAGGCCGTTAACTGTAATCGGGCTTGAAGCCTTGGTGGCTGTAAAGCCCCCCGGAGTTGATGTCACTGTATACGATGTGATAGCGGAACCTCCGTTAAAAGCAGGCGGGGTGAAGGTGACTTTCGCCTGTCCGTCTCCTACAGTTGCTTTACCGATAACAGGCGCACCGGGGATTGTAGCCGGTGTTACTGCTGCAGAATATGCTGATGCAAGGCCTACGCCCATCAGATTTGTAGCTTTTACATTGAACCTGTAGGCTGTGCCGTTTTTCAATCCAGGCACCGTTATCGTGGTTTCCGGCGGATTTAAAACGCTGGTGGCAGTTATTCCACCGGGAGACGAGGTCACTTTGTACAATGTGACAGGCGTTCCGCCATCGGATGCGGGCGGAGTGAAACTCACGGTCGCCTGCGTATCGCCCCTGACTGCCGTCACGGCGGTGGGAGCATCCGGCACCTCCGCTATCGGCGCTATCACATTGGAAGGATCCGAGAGGGAGCTTGTCCCAATCGCGTTCGTCGCCGTCATCGAGAATGTGTACGGAACACCGAATCTCAATCCGGTCACCGTTAACGGGCTTGCCTTTCCTGTTATCACTGCACCGTCAGGATCGGATATCACTGTGTATCCTGTAATAGCACTTCCCCCGTTAAATGCGGGAGCCTTGAAGGTGACTTTAGCCGAAAGCACGCCGGCCGTCACTTTTGTGATAGTAGGTGCGTCGGGAACGGCTGAAGGTGTTACGCTTGCAGAAGGTATGGATGCAGGACCTGTGCCGATACCGTTCGTCGCCGTAACCCTGAAGGAGTACGCCTTCCCGTTTGTCAGTCCAGATACGGTTATCGGGCTTGATACTCCGGTCCCGGTAATGTTCTCAGGGTTGGAAGTCACTGTGTATAATGTGATGGGCGAGCCGTTCGCCAAAGCTGCGGTAAAACTCACAGCGGCCTGCATGTTGCCCTTAACGGCGGTCACATCGCTAGGTGCGCTCGGAAGGGCTTCGGTTGGCACTATGGCGTTGGAAACGGCCGATGAAGCTCCAGCACCCATTGCATTAGTCGCAGTTACCGTGAACGTATAGCTAATGCCGGCAGTCAGGTCAGTCACAGTGATCGGGCTTGTCGCCTTGGTGGCAGTAAGGCCTCCAGGGCTTGAAGTCGCGGTATATGACAGTATCGGGCTGCCGCCGTTATAGTCGGGAGGGGTAAAGGTTATGTCCGCCTGCCCGGTTCCTCCGGTCGCAATGCCGACTGTAGGCGCATTCGGGACATCCGCCGGTGTTACGGCCGCAGTAGCTGCCGATGCGGGACCAACCCCGACCTCATTGGCGGCCGTAACCTTAAAGGTATAGGCTGTCCCGTTTGTCAGACCGCTCACAGTAATAGGTGTTGTCGCCCCGTTGGCCGTTAACCCGCCCGGGCTTGATGTTACCGTATAATACGAAATCGGACTTCCACCGTTCGATGCAGGTGCGCCGAAAGTGATGGTCGCCTGGGCAGTGCCCCTGGCCGCACTCACTGAGACAGGAGCCCCCGGAAGAGTTGCCGGAGTCACGGAATTAGATGGTGCGGAAGCCACCCCAGTGCCTTGGGAGTTTGTCGCCGCGACCGTGAAGGTGTATGCTGTTCCGTTCGTGAGACCGTTTACAGTTATCGGGCTTGCAGAACCATTCCTTGTTACGCCGCCGGGACTGGAAGTCACAGTATAAGAGGTGACTGGCGGTCCGCCGCTAGGAACTGGCGGAGTGAAGCTGACAGTCGCCAGTGCATTGCCTCTCACCGCAGTCACGTTTGTCGGGGCGGTGGGCAGGGCGGTGGGAATCACGGCATTGGACGGGCCGGAAGCCGGACCAGTTCCAAATGAATTTGTGGCCGTTACAGTGAACGTATACGAATTGTTGTTCAAGAGCCCTGTGACTGTCACCGGGCTGTTGTCGCCCGTACCGGTAAAGCCTCCCGGAATGGATGTCACGGTATAGGAAGTAATCGGGCTTCCCCCACTCGACACAGGAGGAGTAAAACTGACTGACGCCTGGGCGTTGCCGGCAACGGCAAACGGTTCGGTCGGAGCGGCGGGAGTTGTCGGCGAGAGATCAAGGGGCGCCTCGTCTGACGCCAGAGAAACGCCGGCGGCGTTGAAAGCTAGAACCCTGTAGCGGGTGAGCCCCGTTGGATTCGTCGTGTCCGTGAAAGATGCCGCATTGGCAATAGCCGTTC
>JBAZRS010000080.1:0-12913 GCA_041662825.1 Victivallales bacterium
CGCAGAACATTGCCATACAGTGTTCAAGGACAAATGATTTTTTCAAGTTCTACAACGAGCAGCTTGTTGTAAGGAAGACACTCAACTTCCCGCCCTGCTCCCATATCATAGCCGTCCATTTTCGCGGCCCCGACGAAAGCCAGGTTGCGAAATTCGCAGACGAGTTCCTGGACCGTCTCCGCCCCTCGATAAATTCCGGCATCAAGATAGGCGGCCCCATACCTTCTCCAGTGTCCAAAGTGAAGAGCAAATTCCGCTACATGATAATTTTCCGGGGCGACCGCATGAAGGAATTCAGGGAGGCGCTCCGGGAGCAGATCCTGCACACGAAACGCACGAAGGACATTGAGGCCTACGCCGATGTCGACGCGGTCAACATGATGTGAATTCTGATTTTTGCCTGAAGCAGGCAAAAATTATCACCGGAAATTTGATAATGGCATTTACGGCAGGGTGAGAGTGTTTCCCGACAATAAATAGTTTAGAAACAGTGAAATACCGGGATAATAAATACACCGAATCATTCTTGAAATAAAATGCTTTCTCGCTATGCTACTAAAAGACGGGACAGCTGACAGGTCATTCCAGGCACACAGTCACAACTTGATGTATGACCGCCGCCTTGATACTAATAAACTGTTCGGTATAATTAAATGAAAAATATTATATTTTTATTCATAATGTTACCATTAGTTTCTGGATGTGCGGCAACAGGTCTTGCTCTACATGCTGGCAATCGCCAATGTTCTCTTTCCTCATTTGATGATATTAGAAAGAAAGACGATCAATTTGTAGTCTTATATAAAGTTAAAACTGTTAGTTCGCTTTCTCACAATACATTACGAACAGACAATAAAATTCAACTTCTCGTTTCAGAGAAGAATATTTCCAAGCCCTTAGACATAGTACCGGATTGGTTTGATACAGCAAATTCTGTACCGATTATTAAAATTGATCAAAGAGAAGAAATAGAACCACTTGGTGATTCAGACTCGCAAATTGCGTACAATATAAACAATCACTCTATATGGATAATGAGCAAAGATTTTCTGGAAAAACCTGACAAACGATTAATTTTCACAGAAAACTGCTATGAATATCGTGAGCTTTGGGGTTACCCCGTCTGTATTATTGGGGCTCCAATAGGATTTGCCATAGATTTAGTCACTTGGCCTATCCAAGTTTACATTGTTGCAAAAAAAATACCACGTTTTAATTAAAACTGAACTAGTCAGATAGACCGAACCGGTGAACCACCGGTCCGGTCATCATAGTACGTTGCGTTAAAGAAATAAATGAAGACGATGTGTTGACAAACGGCACACCTTGCCTTATATTACTTTCATGAAGAACATACGATGGGACGAGTATAAGAACAAATGGCTTAAAATAAATCGCGGACTGGGATTTGAGCAAATTGCCGTATTGCTTGAGCAGGGACAAGTTTTGGATGTCACGGACCACCCTGATCAGCAAAAATATCCCAACCAGAAAATATTGATAGCCGAAATCGACGGATATGCCTGCCTTGTCCCATACGTGGAGGATGAAGAGGGTGTGTTTTTGAAAACAATTATTCCCAGTCGGAAGGCGACTAAAAAATACTTGAGGAGACAAAAATGAAAAGACAAACAATGGATTTGGAAGAAAAGGAAGTTCTGGAATCATACGACCGCAACGAATGGCGTCCAATAAAGGCAAGAAAGGCGGAAATCGCCAAGTTGCAGCATTATGCCCGTAATACACTCCAGAAAAACAAACGAATCAATATTCGCCTGGCAGAAAGAGATCTGGCCGGCATCCAAGCTAGGGCGATTGAGGAAGGGATGCCCTATCAAACACTGATTTCGAGCATTCTGCATAAATATCTCTCTGGCCGCCTGACAGAAAGAAAAACAGCCTAACCATGCCTCTGCATCCAACCGCTGCTCCGCGCGGTGGATGAGGGCAGAGCGTTAGTGAGAATGATTATTTATTGAAAACCACTGCCGTCCCATGGATGAATGGGTGGCTGGATGGTTGCGTAACAGAGACATAAGAATAAAACAATCCTGTAAAAAAATGCGAAATGCCTTTTTCAATTTCTGAATACAGGCCATCCATTTTAGATTTTCTTTCCTGTTCTCTTGCGCTGAACCTTATCTGTGAATAATTTTTGACATATCTGAATTCAAGTGCAAATTATGGGCTGATTTGAATCTTGATAATTATGCCGGGATTTTATCCGGCATAATTTATTTGAAAAATACATAAGCGGGGAAGACGGACCATGAAAAAAGACATTGTAAGGATGTTGAGGGAGAACGCCAGGCTTTCAGCGAAAGACATAGCCGCACGGCTCGGCAAGAAGGAAAAGGAAGTCTCCGATGCCATAAAAAACCTTGAAAAGGACGGTTCCATCAAAGGTTATCAGGCGATCATAGACGAATCAATCCTGCCTGAGCTGACTGTGAAGGCGATTATCCAGGTGAAGGTGCGTCCCGAACGCGAAGGCGGTTTCAACAAGATAGCGAAACGCCTCTGCAAGTTCCCCGAAGTCTCAAACCTCTACCTTGTGTCCGGTGGCTATGACCTCGGACTTGAAGTCGACGGCCAAACCCTCCAGGAAGTGGCCACATTCGTTTCAAGCAAACTCGCCACGATCGAAGGGATCATTTCGACGGAGACACATTTCCTCCTGAAGAAATACAAGGTCGCCGGAAGGATCCTCGAGGACGATGATGATTACGAGAGGCTGAAGGTCAGTCCTTGAAACAGGGACAATGAAATCTATCGACAGCAATCGATTGCTAACGATTAAAAAATGGATATTACTATGAAAAACCGTGTTGCTGAACATATTGCCGTCCTGCCGAAGAGCGGGATACGCGATTTCTTCGAACTTGTGAACACAATGGGCAGCGATGTCATCTCGCTCGGCATCGGCGAACCCGATTTCGTCACGCCCTGGCATATCCGCGAATCTGCGATATTCGCAATGGAAAAGGGGCACACAAGCTATACTTCCAACCTCGGGCTCCTTTCCCTGAGGAAAGAGATATCACATTACGTCAACAAATATTACAATGTAAAATACGATCCGGTGACGGAATGCATAATAACCGTCGGCGTAAGCGAGGCCCTCGACCTTATTTTCCGCGCCATAATCACGCCGGGAGACGAGATCATCTACCATGAGCCCTGCTATGTCTCATATTCCCCCGAGATCAGGATGGCGCACGGAGTTCCGGTTCCGGTGATCACAAAGGAGAAGAACAAGTTCGCCCTTGATCCGAAGGATTTTGAAAAAGCGATCACGCCCAAGACAAAGGCGATACTGCTCAATTTCCCCTGTAATCCGACGGGCGCGTCGCTGACTCCGGAAGACGTCCGTGAAATTGCGAAGATCGCAGTCAAGCACAACCTCATCGTCCTGTCCGATGAAATATATTCCGAACTCACATATGACGGGAAGCATGTTTCAATCGCGTCCATGCCCGGGATGAAGGAGAGGACGATTTTCCTTCACGGTTTTTCAAAGGCGTACGCTATGACCGGATTCCGCATGGGATACGCATGCGGACCTGCGGACCTGATTGATGCCATGATGAAGATCCACCAGTATTCCATGCTCTGCGCTTCGATTATCGCGCAGGAAGCCGCCATTGAAGCCCTTCGCCACGGCAGGACAGAAATGGAAAAGATGAAAGCCGAATATTGCAGGCGACGTAATCTGATCGTCAGAAGACTTAATGAGATCGGCCTGAAATGCGTAATGCCCAAAGGCGCTTTCTACGCATTCCCGAATATCAGTTCCAGCGGACTCAGTTCCAAGGAGTTCGCAACACGCCTTCTTCAGGAGGAAAAAGTCGCGGTTGTTCCGGGAACGGCCTTCAGCGAATTCGGCGAAGGATACGTCCGCTGCGCCTATGCCGCGTCATTCGAGGACATCGGAGAGGCGATGAACCGCATCGAGAAGTTCGTGAAAAAACTGAAATAGTTTCCTGTTTATACCTTGGTAAACCTCTGAAAATTCATATAAGTTTCCCCAAGGAATAAAACACAGGAGATTGAAGCATGCGCCTGAAAACCAGGATAGTCGTCGCCACTGCCATCATGTTTGCGTCATTTGCGAATTTCGCAGAAGACAGCGGTATCGGAATGAACATCGTGCCGGCCCCAAAAAAAGTGGTCATCGACGGCAAGCTCGACGAATGGACCCTTACAGCCCCAGTGAATTACTGCGTTGATCCGAACTCCTTCGACCAGAGAGTCAAGACATATGCCATGTGGGATGACCAGAACCTCTATCTCGCATATGAAGTCCGCGATTCTTCTCCTTTGAAGAACAACGGCTCTGATCCGACGTCCGCGTTCAAGACCGGCGACTCCATGCATTTCTATCTCAGCACCGACAGGGAGATGAAAACGAAACGCGCGGAAGGCGGGACTTCGGACTATCACGTCCTCATGTCGGTTCTCGACGGCAAGCCGCTGGTCTATTGTTTCCGCGAGAAAAAATCCAGCACTGAAAAACCTGTGATCATAAAGTCGCCTGCGACTTCCATATCAATCGACTGGATGGGCCCTGTCCCCAGTTCCGAGATGGCAGTGCAGACCGCCGCCGACAAGTCCGGCTACAGCGCCGAAATCCGCATCCCATGGGCATTCTTCGACAATTACAAACCGTCGGCGGGTGCGAAACTCGCAGCCGATGCGGCTGTCAACTTCAGCGATGCCGCAGGCACCAAGAATGTGGCAAAAGTATGGTGGCACCGCGGAGGTGCGCAGACGCTAGATATTCCCACTGAACTCAGGTTCGACAGGAACCTCTGGGGCGAAGCCGTCCTGCGCGGGCCCGGGGAAACTCCGATAGTCATCAGCAACTCCAATTTCTTCCTCGTCCCGGCTCCGGGGAAAATGGAGATCGACGGCGATCTGAAAGACTGGGACATGTCATGCGCATACGGTCCTCAATATGTCGACGCGTCACTCAAGGACAAGTACAACGCGACCTGGGCCGCCATGTACGACAATGACGCATTATACCTAGGAGCCGTCTTCAAGTCCGAACAGCCCATGACCAACGAAGGAGGCGTCGACAATGTCTGGTGGCGCGGCGATTCACTGGAGTTCCGCCTTTCGGCTGATCCGAAAAACCAGTATGGCGACATCAAGACCAACATGGATATCCTGACCTTCGGAATCTGGTACAACGACAAGGAGAAAAAAGATTACATCGCGCTCCAGAGATCATTCAGTTTCATAATCGACGCCCCGAAAGGCATTGTCGTAAAATCCAAAGAGATCGCGGGCGGACGTTCATTCGAAGCCCGCGTGCCGTGGAGCATCTTGAAAAGCGGCAATCATCCGAAGGCCGGGGACAGCATCGTCATGACATTGGCCGCCATCTGGAAAAATGGTCTGAGGGCGTACGGGATGGGGTCCATATCGTCGTTCCGCGGCATGAATGACTGGGGAAAGGCCTTTTTCCTAGAGAAGGGATTTCAGAAGCTGGTGTTCGTTGATCTGCCGCAACCGCAGGAGAAGGCGAGTGCGGCCGAAATCAAATGCAAGACAAGCATCCAGGTGCCGCGCAAGGGACTGCTTTCTGCCGGAGTTTACAGTGACGACGGCCGACTGCTGCGGACTCTTTTCTCCGGACGCGCGGTTGAAGCTGGCGCTCTGGAAATCGGGTGGGACGGAATGACCGATGATGCGAAACCCGCAGTAGCCGGCAAATACCAGGTCCGCTCCGTCCTCAACGCCGGACTGGCCGCGAAATACGTCACAAGCGCATGTTCACCCGGCAAACCTCCGTATGAAAGTCCGGATCCTTTGCGGGGATGGGGCGGGGTCTGGGGCAATGTCATCGACATAGCGTCGGACGATGACGGAATCTTTCCCCTATGGGCCGAGGAGGAAGGCGACGGCGCACTTCTCCACCTGGACGAAGATGGAAATCTGCGCTGGCGGCAGCATATTCCGCTTGCGCTGAACGGACATCAGTCGGCATTGGCGGTAAACAAAGATTTCGTATATGTCGCGATGGATTTCGCGGGGAAAAATGAAGGTCGGGCAGGACTCTGGCGCGTCCGTCGTTCGGACGGATACTATGCCCCCTTCCCCAATTCCGGAAGCGATCCGATGGGTTTTTATCTTGAGGGCGTGAAAAGGCCTGTTGCAGAGAAGGGCAAGGAAGCCCTCTCCCTTCAAATTCCGCAGGCCGTCACCGGAATGGCGGCCGACGACAAAACATTGTTCGTCTCGGCGTATCACCAGAACCAGGTGATGTGCTTTGACGCCCAAAGCGGAAAACCTATCAAGTCTTTCTCGGTGGATCAGCCCCGGGGCGTCTGCATCGATCCTGCAGGCGGTCTGCTCGTAATCAGCGGAAAACAGGTCCTCCATATCGACACGGCCAGCGGACAGGTCTCTCCGGTTCTGGAAAAAGGACTCGACGCCCCGTTCCACATCGCAGCGGACGGAAAGGACCGCATACTCGTGAGCGACCGCGGCGCCTCCCAGCAGATAAAACGTTTTGACCGCAAAGGGGCACTTCAAGGCGTCTTCGGCAAAGCCGGAGGCAGGGACAACAACGGGAAATATGAGGTGGACCGTCTTCTCAATCCGGCGGGAGTGACTGTGGCGGCGTCAGGGAAAATATTTTTCTCCGAAGACACGTATCCGCGGGTCTTTGCCAGACTCAGCGAAGATTTGGCCCATGAAAAACTTTGGTCGGGCCCCTGGTATTTGAGCGGGGAGGTGACGGTTGATCCTGCCATACCGGAGCATCTGTACATCTGGGGTTTTGATGCCGTGGCGAAAAATCAGGGGCTTATGCGGCATATTGTAGATTATCAGAACCATACGAGCCGTCCTGATGCCGTATGGACGAATTTCGCACTTCCGCTCGAGAAGAGCGCCAGATGGTTCCCGCGCGTCATCAACCATGCCGGGAAGAAATACCTGTTCTGCGGCGGTAGCGCCCCATGTCTCTACAGGATAGACGGCGACAAGGTCCTGCAGATAGCCGCCATCGGTGTGGATATTGCAAAGGACAAGACCAGCGCCCGCTGGGTATTCACGGATCTGAATGAGAACGGCAAGATCGACGAAGGTGAAATGAAGATTGTACCGCAGCGCAAGGACGACGCCGTCAATCTCACACCGTCATACTGGGGCGGCAGCATTGACGAGCGCGACATGACCATCTATTACATGACCTCGGACTGGACCAAGAAAGAGGAAATGAATGTCTATGCCTTCACCCCGACCTTCACAAAACCTGGGATCCCTCTCTACAGTTTCGACAATTTCCGCAAAATTCCGCAAATTGAAGCACACAAGCCCGGCGTCACCGACCATTTAAGTTCGATCTGGCACGCCCAGGACGGCGGCGTTTTCGGCAATGCCGATCTCAACGGTTCAGATCCCAAGGGCATCGGCCACAGTTCCCATCTGAGCGATGTTTTCGTATACCGTCTGGACCGCGACGGGAAACTCCTGTGGCGCGCCGGCAGCAAGGCAAGCGGCATTGCAAAGAACGGTGAATTCTACGGGCGCGCCTGCGGTCTCGCGGGTCCGATCGCCGGAGAATATTTCAGTTTCGTCGATGAAAACGGACAGGACAAGGTTTACACGAACGACGGACTTTTCGTGGGCAACCTCCTGAACGATTCCGCGGTGGCGACTCCCAGTGAATACACGCTTCTGGTGGAGCATTTCAATTCAATCGTCTATCAGAACGCGATTGACAAGAAATGGTATTTCACCGCCGGAGCCAGCGGTTACGCCAGCATATGGGAAATAATCGGACTCGATCTCATTTCTCGCCTCAGCGCGGAAATAACACTAAAATAAGGGGAATATGGAAATGGAGAATAGAAAGAGATGTAAGATTGCAGTTTCACTTATTGTGTTTTTCATAGCTGTTATAGCTTTCTGCGCCGAAACGGCTGGCGCGAAGCCCGGGGCGCCAGTCAGCTATCAGTTGCCGGCGACCGGAGCGTTGCCGCAGATATACCGCGTGTCACTGGCGATTGTAGATCCGAAAAATCCAGACTGGATCATCAGCCAGTTTGCCGCCGGAGTCGTACGCACAGTAACGGCGGAAAACGGCGGGAAATTCGTCGAAACATGGGACGGCCTGGATGATAATTTCATGCCGGTTCCTCCCGGGGAATATGGAGTGAAAGGCATTTATATGCCGGCTGCAAAATGGGAAATTGACGGTGAATACCATTCTGTGGTGCCAAAATTCATCACCAGTGCGGATGCGTGGAGAGCATTGCCCGGCGAATCAAAATCACCGGTCATAAGCGGCGACCCGGTGAACTCCCCCATAGGCGACGTCGACGTGGCGAAAAACGGCATAGGCGTCTTCTGCTACCAGTATCTGGAAAATTCGCGCAACTTCTATGTCACCGACTTCAGAAAGCCGATTGACTACGACCAGGTGACGGCGAGTTACGGCTCCGGCGGGGCGGCGGGCGGAAACAGCATCGCCACCGACGGCGTCACGTCATGGTGCAACGACACCCAGGGATTCATATTCCGCACCGACGGCAAGAAATTCGGCAAGTCGGACGGCCGTTACCGCAAAGGGGTGTATATGCAGGAAGGCCATGTCACTGCAATGGCCGCGTGGCGGGATGAAGCCGCAGGCAAATCATTCCTCTATCTTGCCGAACGCGGACGCCTGTCAAACGACCCCAAGGATTATCATCGCAAAGAAAGTCCTAGCGAGAAGGTCAATAAGATTGTTATACTCAGCGGTGAAAGCGGAGAACAACTGGCCGAACTGTCGGTCAACGACCCTGTAGGCATTGTGTCGCGCTGGGGTGACAGGCTATGGATCCTTCACAAGGGCGACAAAGGTTTTATCGTCAGTTCTGTCGCGTTGAAGGCGGGGTTGCCGGACGGTTCGCTGAAGCCGGTGTTTGCCGTTCCGGCGGGTGTAAACCCAGACGATCTGGAAGTGGACGGCAACAGCCGCATCTACATAGCCGACGCCAAGGCGAATAAAGTTCACCAATATACCGCAGGCGGCAAGCTCATCCGCGATTTCGGCAAGCTGTCTGTCCAAAAATCCGGCAGCTATGATCCTGAGTCGTTCATGTCGCCGGGGAGACTGTCATGCTGGCGCGATGCGGACGGCAAAGACCGGCTGATAGTGGTGGAGCTGCACGGCCCGGACCGGGTGAGCGAATGGAATGCCGACGACGGTAAATTCATACGCGAGTGGTTGAGCGCCCAGACTTTTGCGAATGCCGGTTATGCCGTGGATCCCCGACAGGCCGACCGGATTTATGTTCAAGGGCATGGCGGCTGGTTAACCCGTTTCCTCGTAGATTATAAGACAGGTCAATGGAAAGTCGAGGCAGTCTGGCCGGATATCTGCACCGGATTTTTCTACAACATCAGAGGCCATAATGGGTTCCCGAAGATGATTTACCGCGGCAACAACCGTTACCTGGCGTGGGGCCGCGGGGATTTCATCTATCGCGAGGCCGGCGACCACTGGCTGCCGTCGGCGGCGATATTCGGCATTGGCGAAGGCAAAGACAGCAAACGTTACATGTGGCATGATGCAAACGGCGACGGACAGGTGCAGGAGGAAGAATACAAACCTTACCAGAGCGCCGTTCCGAGCGGCGCTATCAGTTACTGGGGTGAAACATGGCTTGAAGATTTTTCGCTTGTGGCCGTGCGGCAGGGGACCTGCGACGTATTGCGTCTAGCGGCGGACAGTTTTGACACCCATGGCAACCCCGTTTATTCACCCGACGGCTGGAAGAAATTGCTGACAGATCCCGTCATGACTGCGCGCAAGGACGGCACCGCCACTGCGATCTACGGCGGCAACGAAATGGCAAACAGCTTCTCTTCGGCGTGGGCGATGTGTGTGGGCTCCATGGGCAAAGGTTTTTACCTGACCGCCCGCGGGCCGGATCTGTCAGCTAATTTCGGGGCTCAGCAGAAGCTTTCGAATTTTGTGCTGGACGGAAGCGGCGGCTACAAGTTGAAATGGCGCGTCGGCCGCATGGCGATACACGGCATCGCCGAACCGGGCGAAATGTACGGCGCCATCCACGTCATGCCTCCAATCGGCGGCCTGGTCACACTGATTGATCAGACCCGCATGGGCGTCCTGCTTTACACCAGCGAGGGGATGTACGTCGACACCCTGTTTCCCGACGAGCGGAAGACCGGCAAAAAGACGGCAGGCGTCTATAATCTGCCGGGCGAATTTTTCACGGGCTATTCATATTTGAACACCGTGAACGATAAGGTTTATCTGGCGCTCGGAAAGACTACTCCGATTTTATTTGAAGCTGAGGGCTGGACGGGTTCCGGAAATCCGGCGCGAAAGCTGGACACGGTTCAGAAGACAATTGCAATAACCGCTTCGCAAATTTCTCCGGCTCCGGAGTTTGCCCTTGCCGTGCGCAAGCAGAGCGGCGGCGGCACTACGGCGAAGATCGCCCGGTTCGCCCCCTTGCCGGGCGGAGGCCCCTCCATGGACGGTTCAATGAACGGCTGGGAAGTCTGCGAGCCGGTGGTTTTCTCGCCCGGCGCGAAACAGTCGGTGGAGGTGCGCTGCGGCTTTGATCCGGAAAACCTGTATCTGCGCTGGCACGCCCGGCTGGGTCAGAAATTCGATCCGAAGGCCCTGGAACCCGCCGAACGCATTTTCACCCATGACCGCGAGGCGGATACCATGAGTTTCTACATCCAGGGAGATCCGAACGCAAAAGCGGCCTCCAATGCAAACGGGCGTCCCGGCGATGCGCGCTTTGTATTCGGCATATTCAAAGACAAGGAAAAACTGCGTCCGATAATTTTGGAAATGTATCCAAAGTGGTTCGGCAAGGAAAAGCCCAGTCCCTTAACTTATAAAACCGGGTCAACCGCTCCCTTTGAACATGTAGGCTTATTGGCTGATGCAAAAATAGGGCATGTGATGGATGCCGATGGGGAAGGATTTGTAATTGCTGCCGCCATCCCGAGAACAAGCGTACCGATGCTGCCGGCGTTTAGCGGGGACTTCCACACTCAGGTCAACTTTGACGCCACATTTGGCGGGCATAACAGGTTCTGGTGGACGAATGCCGACGGTTCCGCCACCCGTGAGACATATGACGAACCGACCGAGGCGCGCCTCTATCCAGGTTCGTGGTCCCAGGCGAAGTTCGCGCCGATGAGCAGCCTGCCCATCCGCGCATGGAGCGCCATAGGACCTTTCGGCTTTGAAAAGATGCCGCAGATCAAGCATCTTGAGGGGCGCATTGAAATATGCAAGACACTGCTCAATACCGCATTCCCGCCCGAGAAAGGCATTGACATGAATGCCACATACAAGGGTGATTTGACTCAGACGCGGAAAAAGATATGGGAGTTGAAGTGGAAGCCAGCCAATATCAATGGAGACCGGGTTTCATTTGACACGGTGCTGGGCTGGAAGGGCTATGAAGATGAAGGCGCCGCATATCTGGTGACATGGATAAATTCACCCAAGCCGGTGGAATTGAAATTGAACATCCTTGATGAACACGGACATCATGCCGTTCGCGCCTGGCTCAACGATGTGGCGCTTCCCGCTGTCATCCCGAAAGGCAGGTCCGCCATTGAACTTCAGCATACCCTTGATCCGGCCAGGCCCGTCGCACTTCAGGCCGGTTGGAATAAACTGCTGGTGCGCTTTGATCAATTATGGGGCGGCAACCAAATCGGCATAACCATCGATGCCGCACCGGAAGTATTGTGGTCGTTGAAATTCTCATCAACTCCGCCAGCAGAGCCAAAGGCGGCAGGTTCTGAGATAAAAGACAAGAAATGAAGACAGTAAAGCTGATTGCAATGGCGCTAAGTTAAGGCTTCTTTGTTGGAGTTCACAGCCCTGGTCGCCTACGGCGCTGCCAAAAGCGACCAGGGCTATGGCGTGACAAGATGGCGAGGCACGCAGGATTTTTAATTCTTTTATTTCCTTTATTCTTACATTAACTTTCTCTCTATCCCGGAGGGATAAGGTAATATAGCCTGTGGTTTCAACCACAGGTAGATCATACACACCACATCCGTCTTGAAGTGACGGAGTTGTTTTTAAGGAGCAAACCCCAAAATATGGATATACTCCGTCCCTTCAGGACGTAATCATCATAATTATAGTCCCTATGGTTGAAACCATAGGCTATATTGCTTCACGCTTTCAGCGTTAAATCTAAAATAAACATTCTATCCAATACTAAAATAGAATTTCCTATACGATCAAGTTAACGCAAGCTGATTATCCGCCGGCTCTATAATAACTAAATTATCGTTTTGCGCGTCATATAGGATATGGTTCTTTTTGGTGTAGCGTTGTCCGTCCCGGACAAAGGGGGATTGGAATCTTCGCCGAGACGGCGAACCCTACACCGGGATTAAGAAATACCTGAGTGATTTCTCCACACCCAGACAAGTATCCAAAGCAAGAAGGAGCCTACTGAAATTATGTTCCGCCGCATAATCGAGGAAGAACTTCAGCGCCATGCCATGTAAGGTGTTCAAAGGTCTGTTCCGGACGACAACCTGATATTCCCCGTGGAGCCTTAATGTTCCGGAGTCGGATCCGCGGAGATCCTGATGTTCCCCGGATCTGAAATGGAAATCCAGAAACCGTTGCCCAGGCTGCCGGACACCACTTTGACCATCAATTCGTTCCATCCCTTTTTCAGCTTTATATTTGTCTTGTACTGCCCTTTGAACGGAGGACCGCTGTGATCCGCGTAATCCACCGCCACTGCGCCGTTGACAAGTATCTTCATCCAGTAGTCCATCCCGTAGTTTACGGAGACTGTCTGTTCGGCATCGGAATAAATGTAGGTGACGGCTATGTCTAGTGCGCCTTTCATCTGGTGGAAAACCTTGTTGAAGTCTATAAACTCGTCAT
>JBAZRS010000081.1:0-12868 GCA_041662825.1 Victivallales bacterium
TCGTGAAGATCCAGAGCGAAATGTCGCAGATCATGGCCTTTGAAATTCCTCCGGAGGAAGAAGACGCGAAGGCCAAAAATAACGGAAGCAAGCCGGGACAGGATGGCGGCGAGGAAAATTTCAATGGTTAATTTTTTGCTACGCAAAAAATTACGGGGTACTCAATGAAGATATTGTCACAGGAAGAAATCAGGTTTGAAAAGAGCGCGACAGGCGTTCTGACCTGCAGGCTCAAGGACGGGACAGTCCATGAGCATCTGCATTGCGTCACGCTGTTCCCCTTGACTTTGCCGGACCTCTTCATCTCCGTTATAAAGGAAATAGACCAGGAAATAGAGGAAATCGGAATCCTTCCCGGACTGGACGGCTTCGACGAAGAACAGAGACAGCTCATACGCCAGGCCATGGATGAACGCTATTTCGTCCCGGAAATCCTGGATATCAGGAAGCTGAAGACAAAACAGGTCATACGCGGACACGGCTTTGACGAATGGGAGATTTCCACCGACCGCGGGAAGAAAATCGTATATCTCTTCAATCCCAGGGAAAACATGTCCGTCAACAACGCCGGTGTGATCATAATCACCGACATAGAGAAAAACCGCTACAAGATCAGCAGCCTGGAGAAACTGCCGCAACACGCCAGACAGCTCCTGGAAGAAATAACGATGTAGGGGAACGGCCAATGAATAAAAAACCCACAGCCGATAAAGGTTATGCCCGACTCAAGGCGGAGGGAAAAGCGGGATGGGGCGGAGACGAATCCGACTACGATCTTTTCAAGGCGAACATTGACAGATCCCTCATCAGGGCGAAAGCTCCACAGAATGGGAAGGTACTGGAACTGGGCTGTGGTGCCGGGAACCTCACATTGTGGCTAGCTCAAAAGGGATACCAGGCGTTTGGAGTGGATATCACCCCGAACGCAATTGACTGGGCGAAGGAAAAGAATGCCGTAGCTCCGGCCAAAGCCGACTTTCAACTCGGCGACATCTCGGATCTCAGTTCGTACGGAGACGAGTTCTTCGATATTGTAATTGATGCGCATTGCCTCCATTGGATATATGGCGAAGACCGCCAGAAATCTTTTTCATCTGTCTTCAGGGTTCTCCGGAAAGGGGCTTTGTTTATTCTCTACGCGCAGTGCGGTGAACCCAATATGTCGGCGTTGAATAAAAAAGAAATGACTTACGATCCTGTGCGACGGGTATGTGTAAACAAGCTTGGATTCATCGGCGCTTATTACGGAACTCCGGAAAGTATTCTGGCTGAAGTAAAGTCTGCCGGTTTTGAGATCCTATGCTGGGAACTGTCCCATGAGTCCGACGGCGATGATTTGTGCATAGAAGCCAGAAAAGCCGTATAAGAGAAATAATTGCTAAATTGCCGTTTTTATGGGAACGCCGGCATGTCTCGCCTTAGCTTCTTGGCGGTGGCGGACGACTCGCCGGTCTCAAGAGCCGCCAAGGTGGCGGGCGATCCCAAGCAATTTTGCAATTGGCTTACTAATCGTCTAGAAATAGAATAGAGACCCCAACGGGTTTATCCCGTTGGTGAATAAGATTGGGAGGCTAGGTGGCACTCGACCTATCCTCCCAATCTTATTCACCACCGACGCAAGGTCGGTGGGGTCTAAATAATTATGCGACGATTATTGTTTCAGCGGATAATCATATTGCATGTCCGGAGCTCTCGGAGCCTTCAAGTTAACGCAAGCTTATTATCCGCCGGATCTATAGTAGCAATCTTTGTCGTGAGCTTTGTCGCGAACTTCGTCGATTCCATTTCCCCTTTTGCATTCTTCTCCGACAAAGTTCAGGACAAAGCTCGCGACAAAGTTTAGTGGATCCAAGCAAAGACCCCATGATTGAAAATATTTCAGGTTTTCAGAAATTATTCATCTTAATCTTATTGCTTCTCCGGATAATCATATTGCATGTCTGGAGCTCTCGGAGCCTTCAAGTTAACGCAAGCTTATTATCCGCCGGATCTATAGTAACTCAAGAGGTTATGTCTTCCTGGTCCCAGTGATCACAGGTTGGAAGAAACAGTCATCCCGTCGCGTGACATCTTCAAAACCGGCACTTCGCATCAGCTCCATCAGCTTCCGGATCCCTACGGCATAATAGGTGCTGCGAAATACGCGCGTACGGCATTCCGTTCCGCCGTGATCTTCAACGAAGTACATGGTTACGTCATAGGTCGCGCCATGAGGATCCCAAACCTGCCAGAGTAGCCAGCGTACCCCGTTTTCCTCCCGGATGCCGTATGGTTTGACCTGCCGTTTGGACAAGTCCTCCTTCTCGTAATCCCTGACACTCACAATACAGCCGCCACCGGGGTTGGTGCATTGGAAAAACTGCCCGAAAGCCAGCAGGATGTCGTCATCAGTCAACAAATGCGGGACGGAGTTGTCGCATGAAAGAACCACGTCGAACTGACGGGCATGGTGAGTGAAACTCTCACGCATGTCCGCTACGGAAAAGTTGATCTTGAGTCCATGCCGTACCGCCTCCGCCTTCGCCCGGGCGACTTCTTCCGCTGACAGGTCGGACGCCGTAACATCATATCCGAGTCCGGCAAGTCCAAGAACCTGTGTCCCAATCCCGCAGGAGACATCAAGAACACTGTGCATGCCATCTCCCCAAGTCTTCCGAATAATGGAGTCGAGATCATGCCCCTGCTTCTGCACGCTCTGTTCCCAGTCCGGATAAATCAGATGGTACAGCGGCGCCAAGTCACCATAGAATTGCCTTGTAATTTTATCCGTCATGATTCAATCCAGCACATATTTGTTTTTTGCATGTTTATTTGAAAATCAATTGTTAAGTTTTTGCGCAGCAAAAAATTGACAATTATCTTTTCTGTGTATTCCGTGCCTGTCCCGCCATAGCTTCTCAGCGACGGCGGATGTTCTGTGGTTATAAAATCGGATACGCCTTCAGTTCCATCGTCATCTGCTGAAACTTGATGCCATTCTTTTCCTGCATGCCGCCGCATTCCCGGAAGCCGAGTTTCCGGTATGCCGGAATGGCATTGGGAGATGAGTGCACAGTTAGTGTTTCGGCATCCGGGCTGACGTTCAGCACCTGCGCCTTGGCGTGCTCTACAAGCCGTCTGCCGATACCTATGCCCTGATGATTGGTAGAGACAAAGAGCATCGCGATATGATTCGGAAAGCGGATTTCCAGCACTCCGACTATGGCATCCCCGATCTTTGCAGTCCAAGTCTGATGCCCATGCCCATGCCGGCCTTGCAAACTGTCGGGTTCTGCGTATTTCGCAAACTCCTCAATTCCCTGCTGTGAGTAATGCGGTGCCACATGTGTCCGGAATGTCTCCATGACCACCCTCGCCGCAACTTCGACATCGTCAGGAACCAGTGGCTGAATCCTAATATCTGCGATTTGTTTCATTGCGCTCGTTTCTTTGTTCATGTTGAGGACTTAATCGGCTTCTCCATGTCTTTTACGGAACGCCACTATCTTGGTGGCATCTGTTTTAATGTGGTACAGGCGTCTCGCCTGTTCTTATTCTTTCTTAACCCACAGGCGAGACGCCTGTACCACACTCTTTTAATCAGGAATGCCGGCAGGACGTTTACCTGCCTTTGGCAGCGCCTACGGCGACCAGGGCTAGCGATCCCAAAATACACTTTCCCATACAATCAAATAATTCTGCCGTTTTACGCATCTCATTCATCCGCAATGAAAATATAACAGCCTTTTCCGAAAATAAACCGAGTGAAAGCATGGTTTTCCAATTGAATTTTCTTGTTATCAACGGTATATCTTGGTCGTTTTTTATTGAGTTGATTGCAAAATGCATAGAGAAGGTTGTTGCGGCAATATCTCTTGTTGGAGTTCGCAACTTTAGTGTGTCTTCGTATTCAACAAGGAAGACACGCTAAAGCCGTGAACTCCAACTTAATCAATCAGCTCAAAAAAGGCAATTCTGCAATTGATTCAATTATATGCCGCCATTGAATAAAAACTAAAGGAATTTACAGAATATTATGAATGATTATTGTCTAAACAGGACAACGCCCGAAGAGGTGGGCATTCCGGGGAAATCGGTCGCCCGGTTCATCGAGAGGGCAGCAAATGAGCTGAATTCCCTGCACAGCTTCATGCTTCTGCGGCACGGCAAGGTCGCGGCCGAGACCTGGTGGAAGCCTTACGCCCCGGAACATCCCCATCTGCTTTATTCGTTGAGCAAGAGCTTCACATCCACCGCAGTCGGACTTGCTATTTCCGAGGGACGCTTCAAGATTAACGACCCGGTTATCGGATTTTTTCCCAAGGAACTGCTTCCCGGTGAAATTTCAGAGGATCTCAAATCCATGACCGTGCGCCATCTGCTCACGATGAGCAGCGGGCACGGGCAATGCGCGTTGGAAGGCGTGAAGAAAAACAGATTCCAAGGCGACTGGGTAAAACAGATTCTGGCGGAGCCTCTTGTTCACAGGCCCGGAACCCGTTTCGTCTACAATTCCGCAGCGACATACCTGCTCTCGGCAATCCTGAATTCCGTGACTGGCGAACAACTGCTCGACTATCTTGAACCTCGCATCTTCTCCCCCCTTGGAATCAGCGGAGTAAGTACTGATACAAGCCCTGACGGGACACATGTCGGCGGCTGGGGCATGAGCATGAAGACCGAGGACATCGCGAAATTCGGGCAGCTATATCTCCAGAAGGGACGCTGGGGTGAAAAACAGCTCATTCCGGAATCATGGGTGAACGAAGCCACTTCCTTCCAGGTTCCAAACGCACACGCCGGAAAATTGGAATGGGCCGAGGGTTACGGTTATCAGTTCTGGCGCTGCCGCCACAATGCATTCCGCGGGGACGGCGCATTCGGCCAATACTGCCTGGTGATGCCCGACCAGGATGCCGTGATTGCGATCACAGCGGGACTGCAGAACATGCAACAGGTTCTGGATCTGATATGGGAGGAACTGCTTCCCAACATGCAATCCGACCGCATTCCCGCTTCGGAACCGCCCAGTTACGTCAGGCCGTGCATGCCGAAAGCGTCCGGGGCTTCATCCTCCCCGCTTACGTCCCAGATTAATAGACACCTCTGGACTCTGACTGAGAATCCCGGCCTCTTCAGCCAGGCAGTATTCCGTTTTGACAAATCCGGAGTGACATTGGAACTGGGAACCGGGGAGATGACTGAGACCTTGACGGCCGGTTATGGGGATTGGCGCTACGGCCAGATCCGGCTGGAAAATGATCCTCCACGGCACTATGCCGCCTCTGCCGGCTGGGTTGCGCCGGAAGAACTCCAGATTTTCATCTGCTGCTACGAACAGCCCTTCAACATTGTCCTACGGTGTATTTTTGAGCAGGAGAAACTGACTATGGAAATGAAGTTCAACGTCACATTCTGGTCGGAGCCATGGCCGACAATTCACGGTGAAATGGGAATATGATTCTACCTTTTCACCGCCCAGCGGAGTTTTGCACAAACCGATCTCGGATTTGAGCGGCGCTCCTCCGCAGAAGACCGGACAGGTTCGCGGGCGATTTGAGAGTAGATCCCGGAGCGGCATCCTTCCAGGAAAGACTTCTTCACGCGGCGGTCCTCACCGGAATGGAAGGTGATGATTGCAGCGCGCCCCCCCTGTTTGAGGCATCCCGGCAGAAGATTGAGGAACTGATCGAGCACGCCAAATTCGTCATTGACTGCGATGCGCAAAGCCTGGAAAGTCCTCTGCAAAGATTTCTTGGTCTCTTCGTGCCGGGACTGTTCCGGGAGACTCCGCAGGACACGGCTTACAACATCCACCAGCTGCGTTGTCGATTCGATCTGATGCCTGTTCTCAAATATCGCCCTTGCAATTACGCCGGCGCGTGGCTCGTCGGCATTTGCGACCAGGAGCTCTTTCATATCCTCTTCAGTCACTGACTTGAGAAACGCCGACGCCGGCTGTCCCCTGCCCGGATTGAGCCGGAGATCCAGAGGGGCGTCTGTCTTAAAGGAGAATCCGCGGGCGGGATTGTCAAGCTGCATTGATGAGACGCCGAGATCGGCCAGCACAAAATCAAATGCCCCTCCCGCCTCCGGCAGGAGCTGTGGCAGACCTGCGAAGTTCATCCGCCTCACAAAGAGGACTTCCTCTGAAAAGCCAAGTCCGCGCAAACGGGCTTCGGTACGGGGCAGTTCCAACGGGTCCACATCTATGCCGATGAGCCGTCCTCCGGGAGCAATCAGTTTCAGAAGTTCCTGCGCATGACCGCCAAATCCGAGCGTCGCATCCAGCCCGACCATCCCCGGCTTCGGATCAAGGGCCGTCAGAACCTCCCTGACAAGAACCGGACGATGCATTCCCGCAGGAGTATGTCCGCGCTCCATCACCTTTTTCACTTCGTCGGAATATTGCTGCGGATTCAGCTCCTTGTATTTTTCCTCAAAGTGTCGCGGATGCGTTCCGCTATATCTAACTCTGCGTTTTTTGACAAAACCGGCATCGGGCATTTAATTCACCGCCAAACATAAACTTGAATTTGCTTTTTGGGTTATTCCGTTTAAGTTTACCGCCTGATTTTTAAATTGCAAAAGGGATTTTTCTTATGGCTATCAGGGAAGAATATGAAAAAAGCGGCGGCTGGCTTTTCAGGTGGAGAAGTTTTCTTCCACTGTTGTTGATCCCCATACTGATAATCGCACTGCTGGACTCACAGATGATTGAGCATCACGCAGGCCGCACTTTTGAAAAATGCTGGGAGGTTTTCTCCATTTGTGTCGCCTTTTTTGGGCTTCTGATTCGCTGCATCATCATAGGGAGCACTCCGAAGGGCACTTCCGGAAGAAACACAAAAAGACAGAAGGCGGACTCGCTCAACACAAAGGGAATGTATTCAATAGTCAGGCATCCGCTCTATGTAGGGAATTTCTTCATTTTCCTTGGAGTCATCCTGTTCACAAAGGTCTGGTGGCTTGTCCTGCTCGGAACTCTCCTCTACTGGCTATATTACGAACGGATAATTTTCGCGGAAGAGGCTTTTTTAAGGGATAAGTTCGGCGACACTTTCATGAAATGGGCGGAAAACACCCCTGTGATAATACCTGATTTCTCAAAGTGGGAATCGGCGGAGCTCACATTCTCGATCAAGAATGTCCTGAAAAGGGAATTCAACGGCTTCTTCGCAATAGTGGCGACCATCACTGTGCTGCATGTCGCTGAAACCATGGTTACCGAGAAAAGCTTCTACATCAGCGATAAGATCAGCGACAAGTGGATTGCTTTCTTCCTGACAGGACTTGCGATTTACCTCATCCTCTGGTTTTTCAAGAAATTCACAAGACTCCTGAAGGTCGAAGGCAGGTAAGAAGTAGGGCAGGCTTTCCAGCCTGCTTACTGAATTGGGATAACAGGCTGGAAAGCCTGTCCTACTCAAGGACTCTTGAACTCCCTAACTTTCGCATTCACGCACTTTCGAACTTCTAAAAGCTCGCTCTTTGCGCCTGACCACTGACCCGGCTTCGTCGGAAAACTACGCCGTG
Organism: Victivallales bacterium; assembly: GCA_041662825.1. GTDB lineage: Bacteria > Verrucomicrobiota > Lentisphaeria > Victivallales > GWF2-50-93 > GWF2-50-93. The sequence goes on from JBAZRS010000081.1 coordinate 7,516, forward strand.
GCAAGCCACTGACCACTGACCACTGATTACCGATTCATCCCTGATAAATCCTGCCGGAAATAGCGACATCTGCGGCTATCTTGCGCACAGCCATCCCAAGGAAAATTGACAGGTCGGATTCGGCGGAATAGTTTGCCGAGAGGAGATTGCTGACCCGCCCGTCCTGTATGAACTGGTAGGCCCTGCCCCATTTGTCAGTATGGGCCTTGTCAAAAACTCCGATTGAAACGCCCCCTTCTTTTTTCACAAGCGAGAAACACGGGATATCCGTATGTCCGTCCCCGACAAAGATCATATTGTTTATGGGAATCCGGACTTTTTCGGGATCGGTTTTCTTATTCACATCAAACGGTTTCCCTTTAGATTTGGGCCCGACAAGCCCTTTCTGGATTTGAAACAGGTATCTGGTCTTGTCCGTAAAACTGACTACTTTCTTCGGAAAGAAGGCGTGCCCGCTGCCGTCATAATGAAACTCCGAAGCCCAGATGTCAGTGAACTCCTGTGCGATGCGAGTCGAGCGCAGCACGTCGCCGATTCCGCTGCTTATAAGGTAGAACTCGACATTTGCCCGAGGGTTCGTCTCCTTGGCGACCAGACGGAGACGTTCGAAGATTCCCTCCACGCCATCATGCAGAGGCAGTTCCCTGCCCCAGTCGCTCAGACTTTCCTTAGTGATCGGCGGAATGCGGCCGTTCCGGGACGCCTCTATCATCTTGTAGAGATATGCCGGAACCGGATCCCAGTCGTCATTGAACATGACAGTTATATCGTTCCAGAACGCCGGCATATCTTTTATTCCCGATTTGTGCAGATAGCCGGTAGTGCTGTCCGGCGCCAAGGTGTCGTCAAAGTCAAAAACCACCGCTATTGTCTCTTGCATTCCGGTTCTCCTGTAAGATATTCCAGTAGCCGATGAATTTTTATATTATCCATGCTGCAAAATGAGCTTGTGCCACTTTTTCATGCCCGATCCTTGTGCGCCTTGGCGTACGGGCAACTCTACACCTAGGAAACTTTATATTGGTCACTTTGCGCCTATGTGTCTTTGCCACTCTGACCTCTGACCCGGCTTCGTCGGAAAACTACGCCGTGGCAAGCCTCCGCCCTCCGCCCTCCGCCCTCCGCCCTCCGCCCTCTGCCCTCCGCTTACCGGCTACTCCCCGACGACAGTCGCAATGCTGGTGTCTCCCTGGAGGACGCGTTCAAGGCTTTCAGGTTCAGAGAAGTTGAATACGATTATCGGGAGCCCGTTGTCGCGGCACATGGAGAAGGCGGTTGAATCCATTATTTTCAACTGCTGCGAGAGGGCGTCGTCATAACTTATGGTTTCATAGCGCCTGGCATCGGGATTCTTTTTGGGATCGTCCGTATAGACACCGTCGACTTTCGTGGCTTTAAGGAGGGCTTCGGCCCCTATTTCCAGGGCGCGCAATGAGGCGGTCGTGTCGGTTGTGAAAAACGGGGATCCGGTTCCGCCCGCAAAAATCACTATCCTGCCTTCGCTGAGGGATTTCACGGCTTTTTCACGGTCAAAAGGCGCCGCAATCGGTGTCATGGGAATTGAAGTCTGCACTTCCGCGATGAATCCGGCGGAATTGAACGCATCTCTCAGGCATATTGCATTCATGACAGTTGCGAGCATCCCCATGTAGTCGGCGGTCACCCTGTCCATACCGGAGCTTACGCCTTTTACGCCGCGCCAGATGTTTCCGCCGCCGATGACGATCCCCATCTCAATCCCCTTGTCGCAGACCGCGCCTATTCTTTTGACAACGTCATTCACGGCTTCGGCATCATATCCGCTCTCGGAATCCCCTTTAAGTGACTCACCGCTAATCTTGAGAAGAACCCGGTTGTAAACGTATACTGGATCCATATGCATGCCGCTCCTGTTTTGTGGTTGGGGAATATTCTGATAAAATACCCATCATTTCCCAAAAACAAAATCAAATCAATTTTGTGAAGCGATATTTATATTACTTCCAGCGCATCCCTGTCCGGAAACGCTGCGAACTTCGCATGCGGTTCAGTCTGATACCAGTATGCGACGGATGCTATGTCGTCCTGTAGCGGAAGATAGCGGCCTTCGCTTCTCCAGCCGATCGCCTGCATGATCACTTTCAGGTCTTTACGGAAACGGATCGGATCCATCATGTGAAAGCGGTAGAGCCCATGACGATTTCCCATCCGACCGGCGCCGGGGTTGCGCTCCAGCACCGGCGTGACATCCTGATATCCCATGAAAGGAGCTGAATAGTTTGCTCCGAATCCCCAGGCGCCGCCGAAATAGTCTTCCGTGCCGGTTCCGCAGATCGTCGGGAATTCCTTGTCGCCGTCAATGAACGCCTTGAACTCGCCCTCCCCCCACCAGCCCTGTGAATTCTGCTGCCACGCCATGTATGTGCCCACGTACTGCCCGTTCCCCTTGACGCCGTCGAGAATCACGTAGTCCTCCTTGTAGGGCAGCGGATTGGTTCGGCGGAACTGCGCGTGAAAATATGCGTCATCCTTGTCAACTTTCGTCAGCGAGTAGTTTATGGCGTAGAAGAAATGCTTCAACTCCTCTGACGAGAGGTTCTCCACCGTGATCCTGGCGCTTTTCCGGAACGGCATCGGGAAGTAGCAGTTGAAGCCGCCGGAGGGATTGACGTTTATGGGCAGGGCAAGGATGTTAGCCCGCGTATTCCAGCCGTTGCAGAAGAGGTCGCCTACCGGCGACTCCACGCTGGGAAGCTTCTCTCCGTCCCAGTACATCCTCACAATCACATCGCGGTAGAATTTCGGATCCAGCGTAATCCAGATGTGCTGGATGACTGCCGGCCCGGAAACATCCATAATCGTTGTAGTCGATTTCCGGGGAAGGTTTATGCAGGGGCGGACTTTCCATTTGACGCCCAGATCCCTGGCGCATTTGTTCGGACCTTCCCATTTCTGCCCTATCTTAGCAACTTCCGGCTGCGCCTTCTCTGTGAGGTCGGCCATTCCGCCCCTTCCCTTTTCACCGTAGACGTTTTCCGCCGTAATTGAACGGCTCTGCGCATCCGAAAGTTTTGCTATTGAAGCGATTCCGTTGAACATGTGATGCCTCCTTATTTAGGGAACCTCTAAAAATTGGCATATGGCGCGAGACAGGAGATTATGGAGAGCCGACATCCGACTTCGCTAGGAAGCTACGCCGGACAGGCATCGCAAACGCCAAGAGCAGCCCCGTTGCGGGCTGTGACTGGATTTGCGACGATGGGCGGAATCCATAAGAATCTGTCTCCCTTCCGGCTTCGCTGGGATGCTACGCCGGGACAAGTCGGGTTGCGGATCTTTTTGGCTCAAAGAAGAATATTCCTCTCTCGGCGTATCTACTTGATACGCCTTCCCCCTTCGCTGGGAAGCTACGGCGCGACAGGCCGTTCAGAAATTCTTTTTGAGCTTTCAAAAATCTTCCGCAACGCGCCATATGCGAATTTTTAGAGGTTCCCTTTAATATTTGTCTTAACTTAGCCTGAAGGAAGATCAATCACATGGATTTGATTATGATATATTTGCACTATGTTATGGAATGGCCGAACAGATCAAATATTTTTTCCAGAAACCGCCTCTTGACAGTGCAGAACTATCTGTCCACGGCATCGGGATCCGGGAATGGATGCGTCCCTGCATTGTCGACCGCCCGTCCGGAACAGGCGATTACCTCTTAATGTTTTTCTATCAGGAGACGATTATTGAAACCGATGAAGGCAGGAGGTCTTATCCTCCGAACACGTTCATGATATGGAAAAGGGGCGTCGGCCATTATTACGGTAACAAGGGGACAAGGTGGATGCATTCCTGGGTTCACTGCGACGGGACCCTGATCGGCAGGCTTCTGAAAAAAGAGGGTCTTGCCCTGAACCACGCCATCAGAAACGTCAATCCGGTCATCATCGAGAAATACCTCTTCGACCTGCACAATGAACTACAGTCGGAAGCCCCCGATTCCGTGATAGCGGCAAATATTTTCCACAGCTTTTTCAGGGAGCTGAAACGCATGTCCGCTCCGGTACCGATGAAAAAAGTCATACCCGACGGAATCCTCAATTCCAGGATAGCCATGGAGATGAACTACAGGGAGAAATTCACCCTTGAGACGCTCGCCCGCGAAGCGAATATTTCAGTACCCCATTATTGCGCCGAATTCAGGAGGTGCTTCGGCGTCCCCCCTGTTGAATACCTGATAGGCGCAAGGATGAAGCATGCCGCAATGCTCCTGAGGGACCGCAACCGCCGCGTGGGAGAAATCGCCCTGGATGTGGGATATGAAGATCTTTTCTATTTTTCCCGTCTCTTCAAAAAACGTTTCGGGGTCTCGCCCCTTGAATTCCGCAGGAAAATAATTAGACTGAGGTAATTTCAAAACTAGGAATTCAGGAGTCAGAATCCAGGAGTCATAATTGAATTTGAACTCAAATTCGGTTTTATTCTGAATCCTGACTTCTGAATTCTGACTACTCTTTAAATTGATTTGACAACGTATCGGAGGTGAACATGAATAAGCTGTTTTTCTGGTTTTTGATTGTCCTGCTGTTGATAGCACCGCGAGAAGGGTGGGCCGAGAGGGCAATCCCCAGCGACAATCTCGCCTATCCCGTACTTGTAAGCCTTGATACGGGTTCCAAAGGTTCCGGATTTTTCCTCAGCACCGGCTCCGGCGTCTATCTGGTTACATCCGCACACGTTCTTTTTGACGAGTCTTCCGGGAACCTGAGGGGAAGGAAGGCGGAACTCCTATGTTATTCAAAAAATCCGAAGGAGACGGGAAAGAACATTGTCCAGCTGGATCTTTCAACCCTGTCGGCAGCCAAAAGGATCCGGAAACATTCAACCGAAGACGTGGCCATAGTTTATGTTGCCGATGCGGAGGAAAACGCCAGCACCGGTTCAAAAAGACTCAGGACTGTGCCGGGTGCATCTTTGACGGAGAAAACTCCCTCGGGCATCTTAAGTGTAAGCCTTGACAATGTGAAGCGTTTCGACAAAGTCTGGACCGCCAACACCATCTACATGTTCGGTTATCCGACATCGCTCAGCATAAAGGGGGATCCTCAAATCGATCCGGTCCGACCCCTCCTGCGTTTCGGGATAATAGCTGGCACTAACCCAGCCCGCAAGACCATCATCCTTGATTGCCCGTCTTATCCGGGAAACAGCGGAGGACCTGTTTTAGAAGTCGAAAAGATCGACCTGGTCAACCTGCGCTTCCATGTAATCGGGGTAGTAAGCCAGTTCGTGCCTTTTGCAGAGCCTCTGGTGAATCCAACACGCGATTCCAAAAGCCTGACCATCTCGAATTCCGGCTATACCGTGGCCGTTTCCATGGATC
>JBAZRS010000082.1:0-12861 GCA_041662825.1 Victivallales bacterium
TCCCACCCTGAAGCATCGGTCAATTCAACAATCTTGTTGTCATCAAGTACCAGGCTCATTTTCAAATTGATGCACGTATCGGAGATTTCATTGTCGCAATCACGGGAATATGAGAAGTTGAAAAACACGGAATCGACATCGTTCTTCTTCACATATACGATCCCCATGTCAAGGACGCTATACACGTCGAGAATCTCCTCCAACCTGATGGCCGCCTTGGTTTTGCCATGTCTGAACTTGGTGATTCTGTCCTCGGTTAAATCCACAAAGAAACCTCCGACCCTGTCCTTCATTTCCGCAACTGAAGCCGATTGGGAATCTGTGCGTGATTGGATACTGGAGTTTTCAGGCTTCCCTTCATCTGCAACCGCTTGTTTACCGCTTTGAAAAGGATTGTTGAATGAAAGAGTTTTCCGGATCACGATCTCTCTGCCGCAATCGGCACATTCGCCGGTCTCTCCTATCCATTCCTCTTCAGCCTGGAATACGGCCCCGCAGAAAGGGCACTTGAGATCAAATGTTGGCATATTTGAATGAAACCAGTTTCAGGTTAATAAATTCTTGTACTATTGAACTTCCTCATTCCCTCTTCTTCGAATTGCGAAATTCGCACATGGAGTGCGGTAACTTGTTACCGCCTTTAATGACGGAATTCATTCCGTCACGTAAAATGCCGTGAAATAAATTTCACGAAACAAGGCGGTAATAAATTACCGCACTCCAGGTGATGAGTCCGCCTTTGCGGACTCATCAATAAATCCAGGAATCAGATTAAGACACAACTAAAGTTGTGAACTCCAACAAAACTCACGAACTTCCGAACTTCCGAACTTTAGAACTTTAGAACTTTAGAACTTTAGAACTTTAGAACTTTAGAACTTTAGAACTTTAGAACTTCCGCCATCCGTCCTCTGCCCTCTGTCGTCTGTCCTCCATCCCTACTTCTTCCTCTTGGAGTCGGCGTCGCATTTGTCGAGGAATGCGTTCAGTTCGGCATCCCCTTTTTTAGCTATGCCAGAGATATACCGGTAGCCGCCTCCGTATACATCCGAAGGATTCTCCTCCATGCGCCTGTTCATATAGTCCCTGCCGTAGAGCGAATTTACGCGTGCGGCGACATACTCGGCCCAGCCTTCTTTGATTTTCAGGTCGGTGATGTTCCTGTGATTCATCTGCATGCAATCATGCGCCAATTCATGGGCCAACACTTCAACCAGCTTGTTTCTTGTCATGCCGTACAGGAGGTAAATGGTGTATTTTTTAGTAACCCTTTCATCTTCAGTTTTCGTGACGGTCTTCCCGGTTATGGTGCCTCTGGTTGTGACAGTCCTCTCGGTAGTCTCCTCGAAAAGATAAAGTCCGAGCTCCATGCCGTCCTGTTTTCCGGGAGTTTTCTTGGAGAGATCCGCCATGTCTGTATACCTGAACTCAATTTTGTGGTCTGTGCCGATGTTGAGTTTTTCCTTCATTTTAGCCCTTACCTCCTTGGCGATTGCCAGCATTTCCGGCTCCTCCATAACAGATGTCCTTGCGCATTCCGGGCAGATATGGCGACCGTCATTGAGCTTGTTGCAGTTTGCAGGCATATCACAGCAGAAGCATTTCGGTTTCGCTCCGCAACTATTGCAGAAAAAGGCTTTCCCACCCGCTCCGGATATTGTCAGACCTTCACGCACTTTTTTCCCGCATGAGGTGCAGGCAGGCCATGTTGATGAAAGACATTTCTCCGAACAGTAGAGATTTTTCCCGTCCTGGCTTTTGTAGAAGTTTCCGGAAATAATCTTGCCGCAAACACAGCATAGCGGCAATGTCGCCTGAAAACATTTCTCACTGCAGTAAATCTTGCCATTCTGGGTTTTTATGACACTCGCAGGGGGCTTTATCTCCTTACCGCATTTGTCGCATTTAACCTTTGCCTGCGAGGGCGGAGCCGCGGCAAAAACGGAACTGCAAAATAAATCCGGCATTTCGGTATTGTGGGGCGCAAATTCCAGCACAAGAAGGGTAAAAACAGCGATTTTTATGAGATTTATCAATATTTTCATGGTTTTCTCTGTTGTGTCTTGGAAAAACATATCACTTTTTGATTAACTTAGCGGATAAGAATATAAAAGTAAAGCACTTTTCATGCCTTTAATTTATTGCAACACAAGATATATTTCTTTGTTTTAAATCTATTAAATGCCAAAACAGGAATTTCAAATTTAAATATGGCTGATACTGTCAAACAAATATGCGCCTCACATGAAATCAAGAACTCGCTGGGCCTGCACGCCAGGCCGGCTTCGCTTTTCGTACAGATAGCATCTTCCTACAAATCTGAAATACTTGTTGAAAAAGACGGTGACATGGTTAACGGTAAAAGTCTCATGGGGCTTCTCATGCTCGCAGCCGGATGCGGCTCCAAGATCAACCTGACCATAAGTGGAGATGATGCAGATGCCGCCCATCTCGCCATCACCGCCCTCATTGAGAGCAAATTTAACGAGGAATGAATTTTATTATGGCATCCACTGCCAAAGAATCCGTATACCACGGAATACCGGCATCACCGGGCATCGCCATCGGCACAGTTCTCATCCTGAAGAAAAACGAATTTTCCGTGGAACAGAGGGAAATCTCGCCATCTGAAGTCGAAGGCGAAATCACCCGTTTCAACGAGGCCCTCAACAAGACACGCGAACAGATCCAGGAACTTCAGCTTAAAATCCTTAAAATCCTCTCTGAAAAGGATTCCAAAATATTCGACGCCCACCTCCTCATCCTCGATGACAAGACCCTCACGGACGAGATCGAGGACACAGTCAGGAAAGACATGAAGAACATTGACTATGTCTTCAGCAGGACCATACAGCGTTATATCCTCGCCATATCGTCAATCGAAGACAAGTATTTGCGGGAACGGGCCGCCGATATAAGGGATGTGTCCGAAAGGATACTTAAAAACCTCCATGGCAGGGATGACTATTTCCTGGACCATCTTCCCGGACAGAGGGTGATAATCGCGCATGATCTGACACCGTCAGACACGGCTGGCCTGGACCGGGAGAATGTCCAGGCGTTCGCAACCGAGTCCGGAAGCCGCACTTCGCATACCGCCATCATGGCCCGCTCGATGCAGATTCCGGCAGTTGTCGGCATACAGGAAAACATACTTGCACTGATAAAGAACGGCGACCTGGTCATCGTCGACGGGCATGCCGGCAACATAATCGTCAATCCTGGACAGTCCACGCTTGCTCTTTATGCTCAAAAAGAGACAAAGGAGCAGAAGTTCCATGATGAAATGCTCAAGGAAAGCAATCTCCGGCCTGAAACACTCGACGGTTTCCGTGTACAGCTTGCCGCAAACATCGACAAGCCCGAGGAACTCGAGAAAGCAAAACTTTACGGCGCTGCGGGCGTGGGTCTTTTCAGGACAGAATATCTTCTTGTGAACAGCCGCACTGTTCCCTCTGAAGAGGAACAGTATTCCATATACTCCAAACTGGCGTCGGGAATGGAGGGCCATTCCATCATCATCAGGACGTTCGATGTAGGCGGCGACAAGCTGTCGGATATAATCACCCCGCATCATGAAGCCAACCCTTTCCTGGGCTGCCGTGCGGTAAGACTCTTCCGTGAACGCAAGGATTTCCTGACGGCACAGATAAGGGCGATAATCAGGGCTTCGGCACACGGGGAAGTCAAGATAATGTTCCCGATGATAACTACTCCGGAGGAGGTTAACGAGCTTAACGGAATCATATATGAAGTCAAAGAGGACCTGATTAAAAACAAAATACCGTTTGCACAGAAAATAGAAACAGGGATCATGATTGAAATACCTTCTGCCGCCATAATGGCCGAATTCCTGGCACCGAAAGTCGATTTCTTCAGCATCGGGAGCAATGACCTTGTCCAGTACACGATGGCTGTCGACAGGACTAACGAAAGAGTCGCGTATCTATACCAGCCCGCAAATCCATCAATACTCAAACTCATAAAAACCGTAATGACGGCCGCAAGAAAACATAAGATATGGGTCAGTGTTTGCGGGGAAATGGCAAGCGATCCGAGATACACCCCCCTCCTTCTCGGACTGGGAATACACGAACTCAGCATGACTCCGGCGTCAATCGGCCCGGTGAGACGCCTTATAAGAAGCCTGAAAATGCATGACGCACACAAACTCGTCGAAAAGGCCATCCGCGCAGGCACTTCAAAAGAGGTGATGGACATGTCGGCCGAACTTATATCCAAGGTTTCCCCGGAAATCATAAATCTCTCAGGCACGGGAGACTGAGGAACGGAGGAGCCGGAGTTCGGAAGTTCTAAAGTTCGGAAGTTCGGAAGTCATGTTGGAGTTCACAACTTTAGTTGTGTCTTAATCGGATTTTGGATTTATTGCGAATTTCGCAAGTAGAAATTGGAGATTTAATTGCCGTCGGATACTGAAACAATAAGGAATCAGACATGTCCGTATCAGATAAAAATTTGAAACGTCCGAGCTGGGACCGTTACTTCATGAACATTGCCGAAGTTGTGGCGACAAGAAGCAACTGCATGCGCAGGCATGTCGCCGCAGTCATAGTCAAGGAAGGCAGGATCATCTCCACCGGCTACAATGGAACTCCGCGCGGAATTAAAAACTGCCACGAAGGCGGATGCCCGAGGTGCGCCTCAACAGCCCCCGCCGGCACAAAACTCGGGGAATGCCTCTGCAGTCACGGCGAGGAGAACGCCATCGTCCAGGCCGCCTACCACGGAATCGCCGTCAAGGATTCAACGATATACACGACATTCAGCCCCTGCCTCATCTGCTCGAAAATGATAATCAACGCAGGCATAAGGGAAGTCGTTTACCAGAAGAGTTACGCCCTCGACGGCATCGCAAGAAAAATCCTGAAGGAGGCGAAAGTCAAAATCAGAGCCATCAAGATTGGATGACAGTAAGACTGGATGAATGGTTGGTTGGATGGATGGGAGATTTTTAAATTTAGGCGGCTGGATCGGCCGCAACTTTAATAATTTGAACATCGAACATTGAATCCGCCGCGGCGGAAACTTCCAACTTTCAATAAGGAACAAAAGACTTGAGTTCAAAAATGTTGGAGTTCACAACTTTAGTTGTGTCTTTCTCTTTAAAACTCGGGCACTTGGCCATTCGGGCACTTGGAATCTATAGAAAACCTTAAAATTCCTTAACGTTTAATTAGACGGCAAATGACCGCATCTTTAGTCATCAGCAACCAGTATTCAGTTATCAGCAAGAAAATCCGTTGACTGATCACTGGTCACTTAGCGAGGACTTGTTTTTCACATGACAAATGACCAAAGACCACTGAGATCCGACAACGGCTCCTCATTCCCCCTGCCGATGACCAGACAGGAAATGAAGCAGCTCGGATGGAAGGAACTGGACGTCCTGCTCGTAAGCGGCGACGCCTATGTCGACCATCCCTCCTTCGGAATTGCGATAATCGGCAGGGTACTTCTCTCCAAAGGATATAAAGTCGGAATAATTGCACAACCTGACTGGAAAAACCCGTCATCGATTACAAGCCTGGGGCGCCCCAGGCACGCCTGTGCGATAAGCGCCGGAAATCTCGATTCCATGTTGAACATCTATACCGCCGCCAGGAGGATAAGGAAGGAAGACGCCTATTCCCCGGGCGGAAAGACCGGGCTGAGGCCACCGCATGCGACCGTCGTCTATTCCCAGCTTGCCCGGCAGGCCTTCCCGGGAACGACCGTCATATTGGGCGGCATTGAGGCCAGCCTCCGCAGACTGGCACACTATGACTATTGGCAGGACAAGATCAAGCCTTCGGTTCTCATGGAAAGCAAGGCCGACATTCTTGTCTACGGGATGGGCGAAAAGGCAATCGTTGAAATCATGGGGAGAATCAAAGAAGGCAAACCGCTGGACTCGATAAGGGGAACAGCGAGATTTCCCGGCAAGAACGCATCGCAGCAGTTCAATCCCGCCGACCTCTTTGTCGAGATTCCCTCATATGAGGAACACCTCAACAATCCTGAAGCCCTTCTGAAAAGCATCACAATGATAGAAAACGAGATGAACCCGTTCTGCGGAAAGGGGATTTTCCAGCGGCACGGCGACAGGATCGTAATCCAGGAATCCCCCCCCCTCCCCCTGACAGGCTTGGAACTTGCCGGGGTCTACGCCCAGCCCTTTACCGGAAAACCGCATCCTTCATACAGGGAAAATATTCCTGCATTTGAAATGATTAAAAATTCCGTCACCGCCGTACGCGGCTGTCCCGGCGGATGCTCCTTCTGCGGGCTCGGGATACACCAGGGTAAATTCACTGTTTCAAGAAGCCGCAGTTCGATAATCTGCGAAGTTCGCAAACTCGCGGAGAAAGCGGACTTTCACGGCACCGTCAGCGATGTCGGCGGGCCGACGGCAAACACCTATGGGAACAAAACCAAAAATCCGGATTTATGCAAAAGCTGCAGAAGACCCTCATGTCTTTTTCCGGAAATATGCGGCAACTATTATCCATATGAAAACGAGTTTCTCAGCCTGCTCCAGGAACTGGATAAAATCGAAAAGGTCAAACACGTGTTCATCGGTTCGGGACTCCGCCTGGATCTCGCGCTCCATCAGGAAAACCTCCTGAGGAAGATAATAAGGGATCACGTGTCGGGACAGTTGAAAATAGCGCCCGAACACCTTGACGATTCCGTCCTGAAGCTTATGCGCAAAAACAAATCCGAGGATTTCCACGGATTCATGCGGTTCTTTGAAGAGGAGACTGCGAAAGCGGGAAAAAAACAGTTCATCGTCCCGTATTTCATTTCAAACTTTCCGGGATGCGGCGAGGAAGAGATGAAAAAGGTTGATGATTTCCTAAGTTCCAAAAAATGGACTTTGCAGCAGGTGCAGGACTTTATTCCGCTGCCGATGACAATGGCCTCGGCGATGTATTACAGCGGGAAAAGCCCCGACGGGACAACACTGAATGTGAACCGCGGCCTCAAGGAGCGCCGCCCGCAGATGGAGATGCTGAAGAAGGCACGCTGAATCCTGTCCGTAACGCGTTTGGTTCAAGCATCAATATTTTTCTCTCACGAGAAAAATATATTTTGATAGTTTTTCTTGATATTCAGCCCTCGCAGAGGGCGACATGTTGTAGCCCAAGGCATCAGCCTTATCTACTATACGCATTTTCCACAACCTCAACACATGAATTCCCGAGTTTCTCCATCTTCATCCCGGAGGGATGAGAGATAGTAGCCGGGGGTTGATCCTTGCGATACCCCCGGATCAATGGGAAAGACGAATCGCACCCTGAAGGGGTGCTAGAATCATGCGTTCTAATAATCATTCAACCGTCACAATAAATATTTCGGTTCATATTTGACACCGTTCTTCTCCAACAACCGTTTCAATTCATCCACAAACGTAACCTTGTGATGATGCGCATCCTGGCTCTTAATATAATTCCGGACGACCGGCGCATGGGGCCAGCTTACGGAAAATATCGAATATCCCTCCTGCCAAGAGAATAACGGCACGTGATTTTCTCTTACCCAAAGGGATGATGCTTTCTTCAACTCCCTCACCAGATCGGCGGGAGCGTCGGTTGTCTTCATGCTTACCAGCAGATGCACGTGATCCTCCACTCCGCCGACGGCTTCTGCAACACCGCCTATTCCACGTACTGTCCCTCCGAGATATTCGTGGAGTTGCGGACGCCATACTGGAGAAATAATAGGACGCCGTTCCTTCGTGCTGAAAACAATATGATGATGAATGCTGTAATATGTTGAACCCATCGATACTCCGCCAGTTTTTGGCACCCCTCCAGGGTGCGAATTAATTTTTATCCCCAACCGGAGGTCTACGCGATGCTCTGACCTCCGGCTACTATCTGACAACCCTTCAGGTTGTAAAAAACACGGGCTCAAAATTAAATACAGATGCCATTCCGATAAATTTACTGAGAAATGCGTATAGTAGATAAGGCTGACGCCTGGGGCTTCCGCCTTCGCAAAGATGCTATGGCGTGACAAGACAATATGTCACCTCCTGCGGAGGCTCTCAAATACATTACAGATAGTTTATCCTATACTCACTTCACCCTTATGAAAACTTTTTCCAATTGCTCGACATGCCTTGTCCAGTTGAAGTTCAGGGAGGTCTTGTATGCGCTGTCGGAAAACTTCGCACGCTCTGATTCGCCGAGGCTTGCGAATTTCGCAATATATCGCGCCATCATGTCCTCGGCGGAAGCGTCGGGGACTATGAATCCGCTCACATTCTCCTTCACTATTTCAGCAGCGCCGTTGAGGGATGTTGTCAGCACCGGAAGACCGCAGGAAAAGGCTTCAAGGCAGACATTTGAAAACGGTTCATACAGGGTCGGGTAGAAGAGAAGATCTGCGGCCGCGTAATACTCCCTCATATTGCCCCTGCGTCCTTCGAACCTGACATTATCCGAGACTTTGAGCTTTTCCGCAAACGCCCTATACGGTTCCTCCCGGTCTCCCCCGGCAACAAGAAGGAGAGTGCGTTTCCTCAGTGTCTCATCAAGAAGTGAAATAGTCCTTATTGCGTTTTCGAGACCTTTTATCTTGAAATTTGTGGCTGGAAAAAGCAGTATGAACTTGTCGTCATCGACATTGAGTATTTTTCTTATTTTCAGAAATTCCCTCCTGTTTTCAACGGGATGGAACTTCGCATGGTCGACGCCGTTGTAGACAACCGTTATCCTGTCTTCAGGGAATCCGAAATTTTTCACGGCCTGTCTCTTTGTGAGCTCTGAATTAGTCACGACAAGCTTGGAGTTTTCGGGTTTGAATATCTCCCTCTCAAGCTTCAAAATCCCCCTGTGCCTGGGATTCAGCCTGTTCAATTTGCCGTAACGGATCTTCATCCATTCGACATGGAGGGATTCAGTGACGCGATAGACATCTGACGGCCAGGTCCTGGAAAGAGCGAACACCAGGTCGAATTCGTCCCTGCGGCTTTTCAGCATTTTCTGGACTTTCCTGTGGAACGAAGAAGTCCTGCTGAAACCTGAAAGCAGGGATTTTTTCACTTTGACATTACGGATGTCCTTATTGGTTTCACCGATGAATGTTTCGGAGAAGACGGTGACATCGTGGCCTCTTTGAAGAAGGGCCGAACACATGTTGGCGGCGTAGCATTCCGCTCCGCCGCCACGTGTGTTGTAATCTTTCCTGAGGACTGCGATCTTCATAAATATTTTCGTCTCCGAAAATATTTATTTTTTCAGGTTTTCAACAACCAGATCACCTATCTGGCTCGTTGAGTATCCCATTTTGCCTGCAGCCTGGGATTTCATCTTGTTGCCGGTGATGTACATCACTGTTTTTTCAATCGCCTCTGCGGCTTTTGTCTCGCCGAGAGAGTCGAGCATCATCATGCCGGAACAGATTGCCGCCATCGGATTGATGACGCCGAGACCGGTATATTTAGGGGCAGACCCGCCGATGGGTTCGAACATGCTGACTCCGCCCTTGTCCGGGTTGATGTTTCCGCCGGCGGCAATTCCCATTCCGCCCTGTGTTATGGCGCCTAGGTCGGTGATGATGTCGCCGAAGAGGTTCCCTGTGACAATCACGTCAAACCATTCAGGGTTCTTGACCATCCACATGCAGGTCGCATCGACATGGCAGTAGTCAAGCTTGACATCGGGATATTCCCTGCCGATTTCATGCTGGGCTCGCTCCCAGAGATCATATACATAGGTGAGGACATTCGTTTTCCCGCAGAGGGTGAGCTGACCGATCTTGCCGGCCTTCACATCTTCGGGCTTGAGGCCGCGCCACGGATTCTTCTTGCTGTGGCGCCTGCGCACAAGTTCAAATGAATAGCGCAGGCAGCGTTCAACCTGGAAGCGGGTATATACCATGCACTGTTCGGCGACCTCGTTGGGCGTGCCTTTCATCATGGTTCCGCCTATGCCGCAGTAGGCGTCTCCCGTGTTTTCACGGACGACGACATAGTCTATGTGTTCCGGGCCCTTGTTCGCGAGCGGAGTTTCAACTCCCGGGTAGAGTTTTACCGGGCGCAGGTTGATGTACTGGTCAAGGTCGAAACGCAGTTTGAGGAGAATTCCCTTTTCAAGGATTCCAGGTTTCACTTTCGGATGGCCGATTGCGCCGAGAAGGACTGCATCGAATTTTTTGAGCGTCTCAGCGGCATCGTCGGGAAGCACATTTCCGGTGGCAAGATATCTGTCCCCGCCCCAGTCAAAGGTCTCCATTGTAAGTTTGAAGTTGAAAAGTTCCCCGCACGCCTTGACGACTTTGACCGCTTCCGCTGTGACTTCCGGTCCTGTTCCGTCTCCGGGAATTACCGCGATTTTGTAACTTTTGCCAGCCATTTCAGTTTTCCTTTCTATGTTTAAGTAAGTGCTTTAAAATAAAAGTCCGTAATATACTCGACTTGCCATGAGTTTAAAGTATGAACTCAAAAATTCGGAGTCCAGCCGCAATGTGTCAGTTTTTCTTAAACTGGGACCGCCAGCGCCCTCGCTGGCTCTTGAAGCCGCCAAGGTGGCGGCGATCCCAGCCCCACAAAGACTCCTATATTACACACGGCGCAAATGTTGCTATTGCTCCGAAAGATAATCAGCTGGAGTCCACTAAACCTTGTCGCGAGCTTTGTCCTGAGCTTTGTCGGAGAAGAATGCAAAAGGGGAAAGGGAATCGACGAAGCTCGCGACAAAGCTCACGACAAAGATTGATACCATAGTTCCAGCGGATAATCAGCTTGCGTCAACTTGAGGGCTCCGAGAACTCCAGATATGCAATATGATTATCCGCCGAAGCAATAAGATGAAGAATTTCTGAAAACCTGAATCATTTTCAATCATGGAGTCTTTGCTTGGGGCCACTAAACTTTGTCGCGAGCTTTGTCCTGAGCTTTGTCGGAAAAGAATGAAAATGGAGAGAGGGAATCGACGAAGCTCACGACAAAGGTTGATACCATAAGATCCGGCGGATGCCCCGAGGGTCGCGGGTCAAATAGACCCGCGCTACTTTTAACTGGCCCTTAACTTAACGACATTCACGATCACGCAGTAATGCATAGTTTTGAGGCTCCTCCTGAGCGACGAGATTACTGATGCATCGCAGAACTCTTTATAAATCCGGCAAGACTTGTTGAATGCTGCTGATTTCATACTATAATATTTTGCACTCCGGCACTGCGCCGGGCAATTATTGAATTACATAGAATATATTTATGAGGTGAACCATGCATTCAACAGTCGAATTAATCAAGGAGGCAACATCTCTACCGGTTGAAGAGAGAACAATGATAGTCGATTCATTGTTGAAAAGCCTTAACACTCCAGATCCCGAACTCGACCTAAAATGGGCAAAAGTGGCTCATCAACGTTTCAATGATTTGAAGTCGGGAAAAGTCAAAGCTATTCCCGGAAATGTAGTTTTCGATAATATTAGGAAAAGATTCGGGAAATGAACTACGATTTCCATCCCGACGCAGAAGTTGAATTTGGCGAGGCTGTGGCATATTATGAGTCTTGTCAAAAAGGACTTGGCATAGATTTTAATCATGAAGTTTATTTCACAATTCAGAACGTTGTGGATTATCCCCTTGCATGGCCAACAATTTACATGGATGTACGACGATGCCTAATAAATCGTTTTCCTTATGCTGTCCTTTACGGTATGCACAAAGACATCATCTACATTCTGGCGATAATGAACTTGCACCGTGATCCTGATTACTGGAAACATAGAATAGATTCATGATGTGTTAAAGTTTCACTTTACCATGAAGAAAACAGCGGTAAAATTTTCCAGGCAGGCGAGAGCCACCCGTTAGAATGCCAAGATAAACCAAGGCGGGATTTATCCACGCCAGTTAACTTTGTTTACAAATTTTTTACACTCCGGCACCGGTCAATTATTGGGTTCCGAAGAATCAATGTTGTCCATGAGGATTTACTTGCAGATTGGGAGCTTGCGGTAAACGGTAAAAACCCATTCCCCATAAAAGGACTTGATCAATGATTATTGCAGAAATTCATCTGGAATCAAACAGGGTAATGTCCGTTGTTTCGGAAGATGGTCGCATGGGCACGTTTGACCTCAGTCCCTATCTGAAATATGAGGCCTTCGAGGCTCTGCGAGACATCAATGAATTCAGGAAGGTGTCCAACGGCGGCTACTTCGTCGAATGGGCTTGCGGTGCTGATTTGTCCGCAGACACGATTGAGGCAAAATGGCTGCTAAAGACAGGAAAGCACAATAATAGTAATAAGTCGCTGCAAAAGAAAAGTAAGCCTAATCAACGAACATGCCTGGATAAAAGAAGCAAAGAGACGAGACAAAGAGATGACCGAGGGAAAGACCTCGTCTAAATCGCATAAAGAAGTCATGAAGGCCGCGTATGAGGCAATCGGATGCAAAAGATAATAATTGCACAAACAAAGTCTTTAAGTCAAATCAGCAAGGAAGCGATTTTCACATTGTCCCACAAAATTGGAACTGCCGACACAGTGAGATTCTTGAACCAATTCACTACCGGGCTTGGAGACTATACAGCAGAACGTCAAAACTTCATTGGCAATATGAACCTTGATGAAACAGTTTCCGAAATCAAGGAGATGAAGAAAAACTTGCTGAACAAAAATAATCGACCCGCCAGGAAGAAAAAAGCGGTGAAATTTTCCAGGCAGGCGAAATCGTCGATGAATGCCAAGATACGCTAAAGTTTACCCGCCTTTGGAGCCTGTCGGACTTAGGATTTCATGCTGGTAGTAGCTCGTGTTCGAGCGTTCTTTTTGGAACCTGAAAACCAAGAATAACGCGCAAACATGCGCTACTACAAGCAAAATCGCCCGCAGTCACGCC
>JBAZRS010000083.1:0-12846 GCA_041662825.1 Victivallales bacterium
AAAATAATACGGGTTGCGGACAGCTGTCCATGGTCCGTTCGAAGTGTAGGTCTTGAAAATCCATGGGCTGAGTTTCGGGCATTCCGGATTAAGCGGGTGCTTCTTGTCGGCAAAAAGCTGCTTGGGAGTTATCATCTGTGATTTTGCGAGTTTCGCAATCATTTCCCTGTTGCCGAGTTTCGGATGGAACTGTTCCATGTAATGTTTCGGCGCCGGCATGAAAAGCGCACCCGCCGCGGAAGCCTGCATATAAAGCCATCCGGGGTTGGGTTCTGGAAAAACATAGCGCAGCGTGTAATCGTCAATCTTCTCGATCTCTCCGGCTTTTCCGTTGACCTTCATTGTTTCAGGGATGTATCCGACATCTTCGTCCTTCTGCACATTCTTCCACCACCAGCAAATGTCTTCAGCCGTGAAGGGAACTCCGTCCGACCATTTCACACCTTTACGCAGGATGACTGTCCATGCCTTGTAATTGTCTGAAGGGACAACTTCCCTGGCAAGATGCGGTTTGACTGGGTCGCCATAGGGCGAAAAGCGGACAAGGGTGTTGTCGTTGAGCTCATATTGCATGCAGAGCCTTACGCTGTCAATGTCTTCCGCCAGCCGCCACCAGTCGCCCCCGTATTTTCCGATGCCTGCAAAGCCCCTGTAGACAGCCGGTTCCGGCCCAACGCGATCGGCGACTGGAGGAAGCTTGCCTTCATCCACCAGTTTTTTCAGGAGCGGGCTTTCACCTTTCGGATGCCATGCTGCGTTTTTCCCGGCTGAGTAATCTACGTCCAGCAATATTTCAGGGGGATTCTTCGGATCGATTGCCGGGGAACGCAGTTTTTCATATTCCGCCTTGACAGCAGTGTCTGTTATTGCATCATACGGATTCGTCGACACCCCCTTGCGGAGGCCGAGTCCACATAAGTACATGATCAGCAGCAGGCAGAAAAGGGCAAGAAAGATTTTCAAGGAGGTTCTTGCCAGATAGGGGAAGAAGTAGCGGGTAGCGGGGAGCGGGGAGCGGGGGGAAGATGAAGAAGGCAAAGGAGAAGAGGGAGTGGATCCCTTGACTTCGCTTATATTTTTTTCTTTCTCTGACATTTTTAATCTCAGTTATTTTCGTTTGCAGTAGCGCAATTTATTGCGCGTTCTACTGTCTTCCTCAACTCTCCTGAAACTGCCGTTGGTGTTCACGGCTTTAGCGTGTTCTTTTCTTGGCAGTTTCATTATGATAAAACTGGCGTATTTTTACCGCCAGCCCGGCACTCCTTTGAAACTTGCCTTTGAAGTAGCTCGTGACTTTAGCCCGAGAATCTTCGCGGTCTAAAGAACCGCGCTACTATATTGGCAAAAGTTTCATTTTGATAAAACTGCGGTCACCGCAGTCGGGCGCTGATTACTGGAACTCTCTTATTACAAACACTCGCTCCCTCTTAGCCTTTTCAAGCTCCACTTCGCTGACGCATATTCCGTCCTGCACTTCAGGATTTATCTTTTCCGCCAGCAGTTCCAGCGAATAATCCCCTGCCCTTCGGAAATCCACCTCGCCGAAGTCGGTGCTCCTCTCCTGGAAATGATGAGTGCGCGGTGTTTCATACGTCTCATCGGGGGTTATCTCCTTGGAAAATTCAAAACCGGCGACTTTCACCCTCATCATGTGTCCGCCTATCCAGTCCTTGTATTTCGGGGCGACAGTATGAACTTTCAGCCTGTATTTTCCAGGTTCGAGCAATTTGAATTTCCAGCTCATCCGGTCTTCTGTTGAACACCAGTTCTGGGCGAGTCCCCCGTCACCGATGCGCAGATGGTCTCCGATTGTCATGCTGTTTGCATCCTCTGCGGCGATGGCGGCAGCCGAGAACGCGTTGCTTTTCGCAAGCGGTATCCTTTTCTTTTTGCTCTCCCCTGATATCTGAAGTTCCGACATGTGCGCGAAAAGAGTCACAGCGCCATCCGGCTGCTGTAAAATCCTATCGTCAACAGCCGTTTCACCGGCCAGTTCCAGTACAACTGCAACTGGAAGACCTTTCAGTTTTTCTGTCATCCCGCCAAAATGGCTCTCATTGAACTTGAGTGCGACTTTGCAGACGTCTTTCTTACTGTCATAAATCTGGAGACATTCCAGGGACTTTCCGCCATCAAGGAGATATGCCCTGTTGACCTTCGTCTTCAATCCATAAAGGATGAAATCGCCTGCCGGCAACTTTGAAAAAATGAGGAAAAGCTTTTTGCCCTTCCCTGTTATACGGCCCCAGCTGAATTCATAGGGGAACGGGTTTGCGGAGCTCCCGTAAATCGCCTCGCCGTTGACTTTCAGCCATGCACCTATTTCACGCAGGGAGTCTACGCTGGGCTGCGGGACCCCGCCTTTCGAGTCGGGTCCGATGTTCAGCAGATAATTGACGCCCTTGCTGGAAAGATCTATCAGCAGCTGAAGGAGAGTCCGTGCGGATTTCCAGTTGTGATCATTGACCTTGAATCCCCAGGTGTTGTTGATGGTGGCGGGTGTCTCCCAGTCGCCTTTCAGTCTTCCGAGCGGTATCTGGTTGTCGCCCATGCTCCCGTAATCGCCGACGCAGTGTCCGACACGCCCGCTCACCAGGCAGTCGGGCTGGATTGATTTTATGAACTTCTTTAGATCTTCGCTCTGCTCCCTTGTGATTGTGCAAGGAGTGTCGCACCAGATCAGTCCGATCGGGCCGTAATTTGTGAGAAGTTCGCGGAGCTGGGGCTTTACTTTTTCCTCGAGATAACGTGCGAAATCGCGCTGATGCCCGGGATGCGCCCAGTCGTTGCGTCCGCCGTCCGGATGCTCCCAGTCGATATCCTGCGAATAATAGAAGCAGAGTTTTATGCCCTCTTTTGCGCAGGCTTCCGAAAGCTGTTTCAGCGGATCTTTGCCGTAAGGGGTCGCCTTTACAATATTATAGTCGCTGATTTTCGAATCCCACATCGCAAAGCCCTCATGGTGCTTTGCCGTGATCACGAGATATTTCATTCCGGCGTCTTTTGCGAGTTTCGCAATCTGGAAGGCGTCGAAATCCGCAGGATTGAATTCCTTCGCCAGTTCCCTGTATTCGGCAAGCGGGATTTCTGCCTGCGCCATCAGCCACTCGCCGATCCCGGGATACTCTTTTCCTTTCCATATTCCGGCCGGGACGCAGTAAAGCCCCCAGTGGATGAACATTCCAAAGCGCGCCTCGCGCCACCAGGCGAGCGGATCTGTGCAATTTATCTTGTCTGCCATTTTACCTTCCTCTAGTTTTTCATTTGAATGAAAAACTATTTATAAATAAATTTTTAAAACCCAGAAAATTTCAAGACACGCTAAAGCAGTGAACTCCAACAAGAATCTCAATTCAGTCGTCCCTTATCTGTCGTCAGGAATCCCAGTTATTATTGGATATTCCGTGTTGGACATTGGATATTCAAATTATTACTTCTTTTCTTAACTGATTACTGGTCACTTATATCTGGTCATTGATTACTGATTACTGACTACTGATTACCGATTACCGACCGCCGGTCCTCTCCGGCACGATTAATGCCGGCTCCATTATGGATTTCACCACCGGCTCGGAGGGATTTTTTATCCTCCAGAGAAGCTGGTCAACCGCCTTGTATCCTATTTTCCCGGCATGGATGTCTATCTCCACAGGCTTTGGATTCATGTTTATCAGGTATGCCGTCTCGTTGTTGCAGGAGACAAGCTCCATTTCCTTTCCTATGGTCAGCCCTTTCACGAGCATCAGCGGATAAATCGCGTTCGCCAGCATGTCTGAAAAAGTGAATACAGCCTTTATGCTTTTATCCCTGGTGATTTCCTCAAATACTTTCCTGACCACTTCATGCTCTATCTCGTGTTTTTCCGCAGTCTTGATTATGATGTTGTCCGCGGAGAAGAAACGGGTTTTGCCTCCGGCCTTTGCCATCGCATCCGCAAAAGCCGCGCCTCTTTCCCCGGAAAGGGAGCCGCTTTCCCTTTTGTCTCCGATAAAGGCGCAGTTCATGAATCCCCTTGAGATGAGATAATCGGCGGCAAGCCGGCCAACCGAAGAGTTATTGTAGGTGACATGGTCCCAGGATTCGTCCTCGTCAATCCTGCCCATCAGCTGAACACAGGGGAATCTGCGGAGCTCTGAAAGCATCTTCCTGGCGGGCGCTCCAAAGACAAGGACCCCGTCGCTTCCCGGGGGTATCACATTTCCGACCGAGTCCCTGTTCAGCTCCGAACTGCAGAGGGAGAGATAGCTCCCGTTTTTGAAAAGTGCGGATTTTACGCCGTTAATGACATCCATGTAGACCGGCTCATTGAAAACCGCCCCCGTGATCCCGGCAAAGAGGAGCGCAATGTTCAAGTGCTTGTCCTTTTTCAAAGATGACCGCATGCCCCGTCTTTTTCCCGGAGGGGGCGGAGTATATCCAAGCTCCTTCATGGCCCCTGTGACAACGGCGGAAGTTTTCAAGCTGACGTTTGAGCGGCCGTTCATCACACACGATACGGTCGCGACCGACAGTCCGGTCTTCTTTGCAATATCATAGATTGTGACATTGTCTTTCATCATACACTTATTATATGAATAAACCCGAACAAAGTCAATAAACATATTTATTATTTAGTAAATATATTTACAATATACTTGTTTACAAGGAATTACACTTTCTAACATATATACATAAATGCCTACTAACAGAATAACGAACCAATCATTCATATGGAAACACGGATAAGTAGACCCAATTAACCCAGCGCCATTCCACTCAGTTCCGGAGCCTCTGCCTGGATGGGAAACCCTGTGTCTTTCATCCTTACTTACTTGACTTATGCCTCCCCCCTGCCTATCTTTCCGCCATTATGAAAATCCAAAATTCCTGTCAGCCGGTTATCAGTCAGTTTATACGGCCCTCATGTTTTATGAAATGAATACCGCTAAGATAAGACTTGTCTGGGAGTAGCGCGGGTCTATTTGACCCGCGTCTCTCGGGTCATCCGCCGCGGAGCCTGTCGGACTTAGAAATGGGCGTGACTGCGGGCGATTTTGCTTGTAGTAGCGCATGTTTGCGCGTTATTCTTGGTTTTCAGGTTCCAAAAAGAACGCTCGAACACGAGCTACTACCAGCATGAAATCCTAAGTCCGACAGGCTCCGCGGCGGACGAGTTACTTCGGTGGAAAACCTTTAATCAATAGTGTTTCCGGAAAAACCTCCACATGATAAAACATTCACTGGCAGCTTTATTTTTTCTCGCTTGTCTATGGACCGTTAATGCGGCAGAAACCGTAAGGGTTCCCGTCAATACGGTCCTATGGGAAAAACCGGATATCAAAACAGTTCCGTTAATATTTTTGACCCAGAACCAGGAACTGAAGGCGGAGGAAATCAAGACTGTCAGATCACAATGGGGCTCCGTCTGTTACCGCAATATAACGTTTTACCGTGTTCGGATTGACAACCGCGACTTATGGCTAGCGCCCGGCTGGCAGCTGAATAACGGGAAAGTAATA
The DNA here is from genome assembly GCA_041662825.1 of Victivallales bacterium. Taxonomy (GTDB): domain Bacteria; phylum Verrucomicrobiota; class Lentisphaeria; order Victivallales; family GWF2-50-93; genus GWF2-50-93. Next base: position 5,499 of record JBAZRS010000083.1, read on the forward strand.
GAAGTTTGCCCTACCCGGAGCACTTATCCTTTTGTGTCCATAATATTAATTTGTTTTGCCGTACTGTCGGTCCTGCTGTATTTCCGGTTAAAGGGATATTATGCCAGAACAGATTATCGGCTCCTGGAGTCGTTTCTTCTGATTGTCCCCCTGATTTTATTCCATTACGCCTGGTTCGTATATTTTCGAAGTGTTTTTCACGACGCTTATCATTTGCCAACCGATGAGAACGAATATTTCCGGATAGCCGACTGCCTTATGCAATGGGATTTCAGCAAGCCGTTCTCCTATACGATCGGATATCCGTTATTCTGCATTCCCTTCCTCTGGCTGAATGGCGGGGATAATCCTGTGGAGACATCCAGAATCATAAGTTATTTTTCCGCAATCGTCATGATGCCGGCCAGCATTGCCCTGGGATTCATCCTGATAAAGAAACTGTGCGGCTCCGCCTGGAAGGCGTTTATCGCCACGGCCTTGTACCTGGTCATCCCAAAACTGTTTATGGCGATGGAGATTCCCTACACGGCCATGATGTTAAGTCCGCTGGGGATATGGCATTCCAGCTATATTTTTTGCGCATATCAGTTTTGCCTGACCGGGTTCAATTCATTGAGCGAATGGGTATCGGTCAATTTATTTTTCTCCATTGCCATCGCAGCGCTGTATTGGCGCGGCAATAAAACTAAATATTTTACGCTGGGACTACTTTTCGGCCTGGCACTGCTGGTAAGAATGAATAATCTGATGTTCGCACCGCTGCTGGCCTATCTCTTCTGGTTGAATGATCGGGAAAAGCTCTCCGATTGGCGTTATATGGCAAAAGCGATTTGTATTGCCGTGCTTGCAGCCGGCGGGGTTTTCGCCTGTCAGTTGCTTGTCAATCACATACAATTGGGCAGCATTTTCAAAACACCGTATGACATTCGCGGGGAGTATCAGGGGGGACGGCTCGGGTTCCAATATTTCGCAAACATATCCCGATACTACTGTAAAATCGAAAACCTCTATTTTGCTGCGGCGCTGCCCGGGATATTCTTAATCCGGAATACCGTTCTCCGCAATGCTCTGGCCTTGTGGATACTGCCTACACTGCTCTTCTTTTTCTGTTTCAATTTCACAGGTTTCCCCTATCGTTTCTTTCTTCCTGTTTTCCCCGCACTGGTTGCGGGTCTGGTTTGTTCCGATGTCTGGTCGGCCAAGTCAAGTAAAGTCAAAAAGTGCCTGCTGGCGGGAATTATGCTTTTTTTGACGATACCCGTGCTGCCTTTCAGTTTCACGCTGACCGATTTGGATAAATTAGCCGCCTACAACTGCTGGGAACCAATAAGTTTAATCTGCAAGTTCCGCCTATATCTGGCATTGCCGATATGGCTCTTGGGATTATTCTGTTTCCGCAAGGATGGAACGCTATGTTTATATATGCTCTTTTTCAGTGTCATGATCTACGAGGGATCATATTGGCTTATGATCACATCCATGCTGGGGCTGATATTGTACACATTAATCGAATGGGGACGGGAACTTATCATCGCAAATAGAAAACCCGAATAGAGAATGCCGTCGGGTCTGGCCGCATAGGCGCGATGAGCAAATCATGATATCTTCCACGTAATACATTGATAAGCCCTCCGTAACACAAGGCAATGCGGGGAAAAAGGATGGTGAACCAACATGGTACTGGTAATATTTTTCCAATTATCCAAAAGTAAACCAATCTCCATATGCGCTTGAATTGACCCATGTGCATTGAACAACGCATGGATGATTTCAGCCTGATCAACAACTCCCTCTATTTCCAGGCATTACGAGCTTGGAATGAACTTACGGGGGAGATGCGTGATGAGGCTGAACGGATTAAGCGGAACATATCTGAGATTTTCTGGGAGAAGGAAGAGCGTTTCTGGGTAGACTCAGTCGATGGCAAGACCTGGGCGCAACGCAAATACTATCCTATCTATGGACAGATGTATGTCAGTGCCTTTGCCATGGAGCCTAGGAGAGAAGACCATCGCATCATCGCCGCGTTCATGAAAAAACACCTGCTTTCCAAATACGGAATCTGGATGTATCCACCGGACCGGCCAGGATTCATGGCCGATGGCATTCAGCTGGGAGAATATTTCCCAGTCGCCGACGCCACTACTGGAATATCATGAACGCCACTGGCGATTCGGCTTCACTGGATGATTTTGAGCGCATCATTACCGCATACTGGCAGATTTGCACCTACCCTGAAGGGCAGACAAACGACATTGTGAATACCGATCCGTCCGAGTACGAGGATACCCCCGGCATCAAACAGGCGTTCACAGCAAAATGCTGGTGTTGCGACGCATTGGAACTGCACCTCGGATTGCGCCTGTCGCTTGAAGGGGTACACCTAAATCCCCTTGGAGGGAACAAGGATTTTGAGGTGAACAATCTTTCATTGAGAGGTAAAACCCTTGATATTCGCCGTACAGGAAACGGCAAGAATGTATTGTATTTCCTGAAGGGAGACAAGCTGAAAAGCGGTTTCATATCATGGGACATGCTGAAATCGCATAACTCGCTGAAAATTGTAATAGTGTAAACTGGATACTATAATAATTTGCCGTTATCAGGACTATAACCTATAAACGCCCATGGTGAACGGACGGATATGTGCTTCAAACCGCACGTTTACTGGGAGTCGATTTGCTCAACAAAGGAATGTGCGGTTCATGTGTCTGCGAGAAGGAGGTGGCTCAATATCTGGCAAAGGAAGATATCATATCCCATAAGCATGAATAAGTATGTTTGACCCCATTTACCTGACATTGAGATTTTTCATCAACCGCCAGGGCAATGGCATTTTCAGGAGGAGAAGGATATAGACCGACAACATCCTTTACCTTATCAACAAAAAATGGATCTGACGACAGTTTAAATCCTTTGGTTTTATTTGGCTGCAATACAAATATATTCCAGATTCTGGCTGGCGGAACTGCCGGCGGAATTCATGAAGACCCTTGCAAAGAAGCCCTTGAAATTTGATACGGTGATTGTGGATGAAGTTCAGGATTTCCCTGGCGCAGAGCTGATGGCGAACGGCCAAACTCGTGGCGAAAACATTTGTTAAAATGATGGGGATCGGGGATTCCGACATCTACGGCAACCGACTTGATGGGCATGTCTGTTTCCCGGAGAAGTGATGAAGCGAGTTCCATTCGCCGCTTGCGGATATAGGAGGCCGGAGTAATGCCGAGGGCTTTTTTGAACAGGCGTGCCAAGTGGTTTTGGGAAATTCCAAAGGTATGGGCGATTGCAGCCACCTTAAGTTCGCCGCCAAGCTCCTCCCCGATATACTCGATGGCGGCACTTAGGGCAGGATTGACATTTTTCTTGTCTAACGAAGGGGCTATGTCGGAAATTAACCACAGGAGTTGCCATATCAGCGATTCAGCGCGGCTCCGATTCACAGGGAAAAAGCGCAGGGCGTCGTCAAACAGCCTCTCCAATTCGAAAAAACGATTGTCGGCGTTAATAACAAAGGGAAGCCTTACTTTGTTTTCCGGAAGATGAAAATGGAAACATCGGTGAAGGCTGCGTCCAGCAAAAATGAAACTCCTCCTTATTCCCGGCGGCATCACACAGACAAATCCGGGACGCACCGAAAAATGCTGGCCATTCAACTGGACATCGGCGTTGAACGTGCATAGGATTACGCTCCATAAATCCGGCAGATAATATTCCGGACTTTTTCCAGTGGATCTCCGTGTACGGTTGATAAATGAAAGCCTGGGCGCTTGTTCCAGTATCCTGTTCCAGTTAATTTTCTTCTCATTCATGTTGAAAATATACCAACGATAGTGAATCAAGGCAATTGTCGGAGCTGTAAAAAAGGAATATTATAACAGAAAAGATTAATAAAGGTATCGGACATGCAAAGACCCAACATCCTCTTTATCACCACGGATCAGCAGCGCAAGGATACCATCGGCTGCTACGGCAACCGCGTTGTGCAGACTCCGAATCTTGACCGTCTAGCCGCTGAAGGCATCCGGTTCGAGCGGGCCTACTGCGAAAGTCCCATCTGCATTCCGTCCAGGATTACTATGATCACCGGCAAAACCTGCGCCAATCACCGGGCGCCACTGCATAACACTTCCATGTTTGACAATGAGCGGACTATGGGACAGGTTCTGCAGGAGAACGGATACCGGACCCATTTTGTCGGCAAACCGCATTTCAAATCGCAACAGCATCGTGGCACAGAGGAATCGATCGCCGACTGGCGCGATGGTAAATTTAACGCTTGGCACGGTCCCTACGGCGGATTTCAGACAGTGGACATCATCCTAGGTCACAGCAATTCGCTGGTCGGCCATTATGGCGAATGGTTGCGAGAAAAGCACCCTGATGATTATGTCCATTTCGAGGACAGTCATCTGGAATGCATCTCTCCCGAAGGAGGGGGCACCTACCGCAATACTATCCCGGAGGCTCTGCATTCTTCCGCCTATGTGGCGATGAGAACCAATGAATTTCTCGACTCCATGAGGAGCAAGGAGATTCCGTTCTACTGTTTTGCAAGTTTTCCCGAGCCCCATTGGCCGATTATGCCACCACAGCCATATTTCGACATGTACCAGGATGTTCCTGTTCCAATTCAGCAACCTCCGATAGATGCCGGCAAACTGAAAAATTATCCAAAACATTTCCGGATCGCCCATGAAAATAAATCGACTGGCTATGATGGAGGCGGACACTATCTGAATCGTCCGGAGGATCTCCCCGCAATCACCCGCGCCTATTGGGGATCGGTCACTTTCATCGACAGGAACATCGGACTGATCCTTGACAAGCTTGATGAACTGGGCATGGCGGAAAACACCATTGTTGTCTTTACTACGGACCACGGCTAGTACATGGGTGCACACGGAATGATAGCCAAGGGAGGTTTTCTGTGGGAGGAATTCATCAATATTCCGCTCATCATCCGCGCCCCTCATTCATCAGGGAAAGGATTTGTCTCCGATGCCATATTCTCATTCACCGACTTTGTGCCAACCCTGTTGGACATGACCGGAATCGACAATCACAGCATGGGTTGCGACGGGATCATACAGACGCCGGTTGTCAACGGCGATGTCTGCGAAATCCGGAATAACGCCACCATCCACCATCCGTACAGCTCTCACGGCCATGATGGCACTCTTCCCGACATCCGGGCCATTGTCACCAAACGCTGGAAACTGATCTACTATGCCAGTGATCCCAATGGCGAACTCTACGATTTGCAGAATGATCCGAAAGAAGAAGATAATCTTTACTCCAGTCCGGAATACGGCCAGATCCGGCATGAACTCACTATCGAACTTCTCGACCAGATCATACGGCAGAACAATAAGGACGCCGTAAATTCCGCCAAAACCGCCGACAATTATGGCCGCCACGAAATGACATACAAGACGTGGAAAACCGAATTTGATCAGTTAAGAAAGCAAACCGGTCGCGAATAGCAAATAATTGCAAATTAAAGGGGATTTATGGGAAAAGATTTCGGTGACAAAGGAAATTACCGAAATAGGCTCGAAAGAAATTCAGATTAAAATCAAGATTGTCTTAACCGAAGAGCCGCTTTCTCCGGTAAAAAAGCAGAGGTCGGGCTCTTGGAGCCGGAGTAAATTCTGACGGGATCCCGCTTGATTGCAGGGTTGTAAACAGTTACACTTTTGACAATAAGACAAAACTTGAAAGAACATTGACAATGAAAATCATAGGAGAATAAAAATGAAAAATCGTCCGGGAGATCCCAAACAAACGGCCTGTGAAGGAAGACAGATGGCAAAATCTCCAGTATTTGCCAATTGCCGATTTCGGATTTCGGATTTTGAATTTAATAAAACCGGCAATGTATTCACCCTCATTGAGCTCCTCGTTGTTATTGCGATAATCGCAATTCTCGCAGCGATGCTCCTGCCTGCGCTGTCTGCGGCCAAAGAAAAGGCCAAGGAGATAAGCTGCGCCAACATCAAGAAACAGTTGGCGTTTGCCACGCTGTCATACGCAATGGACTATAAGGACACAGTCCCAGGAGCCAATACTGTCGATAAGACTATAATATGGCTTGGCCTTTCCCGGTTGGGATATCTTTCGACGCCGGAAAGCCGTTTCGGAACAACATGCCCTTCGTCTGGGATCACGCCTGTATCAAATGCTTCAGGTCTTACTATTGGATATAATTGGAGTTTGGGGTCAAATTGGGGAACTCCGGTAAGCTTCAAGCTAAACTTCTTCCGGCATCCGGGGGATATAGGGCTCTGGAGTTGTACAAGGGGGGAAGGGGCTTTAGGCAATGGTGGAAATGACGGAAACTGGGCATGGTATCAAACAAACCACCTGGGATATTGGCACAACCGTAGGGCAAATATCTCATTTTTGGATGGTCATGTGGCATCTTTTTCCATTTCCCAAGTCTCTGGCATGCCATCATGGTTTATGAGCCCGGTGACAGACAAATAAAAGAGCGTGAATTCAATCATGAAGAGTGAATATTTAGTTTCACGGAATAGCATGTCCCTGTTCTGCCGGCTGTTTTTCTTGATAGTTGCGGTGTGCTTTTCTTCTGGAGGAGCTGCTGATGTCTGGAGAAATACAGATTCCGTCAAAGAGGAGTTAATGTTGTGGAAGCCGACTGAACATGGAGCTGTTGGTGAGTTGCTGGGGAGCGGTGGCAAATTCCGTCTAGCTCCCGGCGATCAAATGACTGTTGTAGCTAAGTTGCGGCGAATTCCAGGGGCAAAGGGTGACGGCTTGATTGCTTCGACCACCGCTTGGAGATTTGGTGTAAAAGAGGATGGTTCTCTCTATTTTACGATTACAGGCAAGGGCTGGCGGAAAAGCGTTCCGACAGAGCATCCCGAGGTCGCACCATTGTCCGTTCCCATGAAAGCAAAACCGCCATTGGAGAATTTATTGAGCGGACGCGTTCCGGAAGATATCTGGACAACTGTGGCGTGGGCTGTCAACACCAAAGGTACATGGGCTGGAGCTTTCACATTCTTCATCAACGGAGTGGCGCAGAGTGCGGACCAGGGATGGGGGCCTCTTGATGCAAATCCTTCCGAAGGGTCAGTAAAATTCGGTGGCGGTTCAAGCTTGGAACTGGCGGAAGTCCGCTTATATGGGCGGCACCTGCGCATTGCAGAAATTGCGGAACTCGCAAACACCGGCAAGATTTCTACAAGGCCGTCCGAAACAAAATCCGAGCCGATCGAAAAACAGATGAGTCCTGAAAATAATGGACGGATGATTTTTGCACATAGGATGATAGGTTTCGGGCCTTCGTTCGCCGGCAATCCCGACAGGAACAATTTTGCTT
>JBAZRS010000084.1:0-12833 GCA_041662825.1 Victivallales bacterium
TGACCATTGCGATTCGACCGCCAGGATTGAGAAGAGAGAGCGAGGCGAGTACGAAGGGCACCCAGGCATTTGTGTGCTTAGTAAAAGGAAGTTCGAGTTGTGCAAATATTTTTTCAGCGAGAAGTTGTTGCTCTTCAGGAAGATATTGGTATCGAATAAAAGGGGGATTCCCTATAACAGCATCGAATCTATCATTCTCTTGTGCCTCGAAGAGAAACCACTGTAAGAAATCGCGATCATGTATGCGAATTGGTAAGCGAGTGCGTTTTCGAGCCTTTTCGGCCTCATCGTGTTCGATTTCAAATGCTGTCACTTTCTTCAAGGACGGAATGTCCTGTTGCTCAATCATCTGTAGGAAAACTCCGTCTCCACAACTCGGTTCCAAAATAGACGTAGGATTACATGTCTTGATCCATCTTGACAAGCATGATGCAATGACCGGATCGGTGTAAAACCCCCCACGAAGCTTTTGGCTCGATTCTAATGCGATAAAATTCATTTACTACCCCTCCGTGATAACAAGAGGAATCCATTTGTGATATGGAATGTGTAATGCTTTCTCATGTGTTTGTGATCTCAATGAAGAAGGGAGCACTAGAATTCGGGGTCTCATACAAAGAAAAGACGGTATTACTCAGATTAGCTTGCTCGATCACACTATTAAAATTACGACCCCATCTTAGGATCGTGGTATAGTTATCTTGACCAGCTTCTCCTGATGGCTTGTGACTGATCTCAAAATTCCTAGTACCATGGTCATGTCCTAGGATTATTATTCTCATTGGCACAAAAGTGTGTTCTTGATCGGCATGTCCACCGTGTTCTGTTTCCCAATCGTAGTCATCGAAAAGACGTCTGAAATAAGTCGTTTGGTCAATTCTATGGCCTGGAGTATCCTCGAATCTTGCTTGAGTAAGACGAACACCGCCAACGTGGTGACTTCCCGGGCGAACCTGAAGAGCATCGGTTGGTGGCAACACTTTTCTCCAGACCAAGATGCCTTCTGGACGAGGTAACCCGATTGGTACTACTGTCTCGTCTTCCGGTGTTACTACAGGACGTTCGGGTGTAATAGCATCTCGGATATTACTCGGTAACAACGGGGGTCGTGGAACTGCTACTGGCGAGAAAGGGTTTGGCGGAACTGCCCCATCTGCTGGAGGTTGTCCGACCCTATTGCGACGGCTTCTACGCGCCTCAATTTCGGTGGTGAGAATCCCACGAACTGACAATGTTTCGATTAGCTGGGCGTCAAGACGGCGCACAGTTGGTCCCCTAGGTTCAAGAAATGATCTTATTGGTCGTAGCAATCTTTCATATTCATCGGCATCCGCTGGGAAATTGAAAGCATAGCGGGTGGAAGCCTCGTAGTTAGTGTAAAGCCCGCCGTCTGTGAGATTATTGGATCCTAAGAAAAGTATGGAATCAGATTCTCGCTCAAACAGGTAGATCTTAGGGTGAAAAGTAGCTCGCGGAATTGGGTTGTGATATATGAACACCTCACAATTCCATTGCGATAGTTCTTCTAATACCTCTCGACTTGTTCCTCCGAGATCGACTCCCACGGTCAAACGAATGACTGCTCCCGCGTTTGCCGCAGCGAGCATGCTTTCCCGCAATCGCAAAATGGTCTTCAACGCAGTGAATGCTGAGACAAAAACAATTCGAGTGTATGGGCGATCTGAGGCAAGTAATGCCGCGAATTCGTTTCCGAGTTGGGATTCAGGCTGAGAAAGTGTTGTCGTTATCATTGGATTGTCTTTCCGAATTGAAACTCCTAATGTGTATCTGGCTAATCATACTAGCCAAGAATCAAATGCAATATTTGGGTTTAGAATATACAAGTAAGGGTAAAATGCAAGAGAGTAAAACAATAATATCTTGTGAAGGTGATAAGAAAAAAGGAAAACGGGGAAAGTTGGGAACGCCATTCGGGTTGAGCACCTATAACTGGCACTGGCATTTGGAATCAGGCCTTCTCCGTTAGCTGAAGGGATTTTCAATTATAAGGATATTCATCTTGTATTATCAGCCCTTTCCCGCGGCAAGCCGCGGGAAAAGGCTGATTTCTACATGACGAGTTCGAAACTTTCCTCCGGAGACGTGCGGTCTTTGTGGTCGAGAATACCGTCGAGCATCTTCTCGAGCAGCCGCAGTCCTCCGACGTATCCGACTGACGGGAAGTATGAATGGCCCACCCTGTCAAGTATCGGAAAACCATGCCTTACAAAAGGCGTGTTCTCGTCGCGGGAGATGTATTTCCCATATGTGTTTCCGATGAGGAGGTCCACCGGCTCCTCCTTGATCCACTGGTGCATGAGGAACATGTCGGAACACGGCCCCTGGCGCACTTTCGCCTCTGGAACGCGCCCTTTCATGGCTTTCGCAATGCGCGCCTCGAAAGTCGGATCCGGCGTTCCTGTCACTATGTAAACTGGCTTCATGTCGAGGTCGCAGAGGAAGCCTGCCAGCGAAACGAGCTGATCCGGATCACCCCATAGTGCGACACGCTTCTGATAGAAGTACTGATGCATGTCCGACATCACGTCAACCAGCCTGCCGCGCTCCTCTTCGATGGTCTTTGGAATTTCAACCATTCCGATCCTGCGCAGCGTTTCGACGAATGTGTCGGTTGCCCCGAGTCCTATAGGAAGCTCGATGGTTTCACCGGGGATCTTGCATTTGGACTCAAGCTCCTGCGCGGCCGAGAGCGATGTTGTCGGACCCAGCGCCAGGGTGTAGCAGTTGGCCCCTGTCTTTGCCATCTGTGCGACGGTGACTCCGCCTTCTGGAAACATCTCGAATTTTCCGGACTGCGGGCTGTCCAGTATCCCTGAGGTGTCCGGGAACATGGTGGCGTCGATCTTCATGACGTCCAGGATGCGTTTGATCTCGCGCATGTCGGACGGTTCCACCCAGCCGGGGATCAGGTTGATCTTCCTCAGCCTGATGTCGGAAGGTTCCGCCAGCAACTTCACCATTGCCTTTACCATGTTTGAGAATCCCGTGACATGGGATCCGACATAGCTGGGTGTGCTCGCGTGGATCACCCGTTTGCCTTTAGGAATTTTCCCCTCCTCCCTGGCCTTGCCGATGATCTGAACCAGATCGTCGCCTATTGTTTCGGAAAGGCATGTGGTGTGAACCGCAATGATCTCCGGGTCATAGGTTGTGAATATGGTTTCAATCGCCTGCAGGAGATTGGACTGTCCGCCGAAAACCGCGGAGCCCTCGGTGAACGAGCTTGTGGAAGCCATCACCGGCTCCTTGTAGTGTCTGGTCAGCGTGCTCCTGTGATAGGAGCAGCACCCCTGGGATCCGTGACTGTGCGGCAGGCAGCCGTGTATTCCGAGCGCTGCGTACATCGCACCGATAGGCTGACAGGTTTTAGCGGGGTTCACAGTTAGCGCCTCCCGTTCCGTCATCTTCGCCTTTGTGTGTCTTAAGAAAGCCATGTGAATTCTCCTTTTTATGATTTTACGTAATCCGCTTCAAGCTCGGGCATGTCGTTCTTGCGCCATGGCGGACTTATCATCTTCCATACCGATGCATTGACCATCCGGTCTATCTCGAGATAGAAGTTTATCGCGCCCTTGAAGCCGGCGTAAGGGCCGCCGTAGTCGTAGCTGTGAAGCTGCTTGCAGGGTATCCCGTTCTTCTGTATCCCGTACTTCTCCTTTATTCCGGCGCAGAATATGTCCGGCTTGTATATGCGGAGAAGCTCCTCGGTCTCGTGTTCGCTTATGTCGTCTATGACAAGGGCTTTCTCATCCATCTCGGGCATCATGCCCTCGTAGTCCCTGTGCGGAACTCCGCGCGCGTCCATCTGCTCCTGCGTGGCGCGCATCCGGAACTTTTCCGGTTCCGGTTTGACGTCGAGTTCCTCGATGTTCCTGCTGTCGGCGTCAACCTTGATCTTCGGAAGAACATGCCGCCCCTCATAGTCGTCGCGGTGTGCGAACTCGTATCCGGCGGCAAGTGTCTTCATTCCGATTTCAGCGAAAAGCTCCTGGTAATGGTGCGCCCTTGACCCTCCGACGAAAAGCATCGCGGTCTTGCCTTCGCAACGAGTCCTGACGTCCGCCGCAACCTTTGCCACGGCCTCCATCTCCCCGGCTATGAACTTCTCTACCGTTTCCCTGAGCCCGGCGTCATCGAAGTAGTCCGCGATTTTGCGGAGGGACTTCGCGGTCGCCCTGGCGCCGATGAAGTTGACCTTGAACCACGGCACTCCGTATTTCTTTTCGATCATGTCTGCGATGTAGTTGATTGAACGGTGGCACATCACACAGTTAAGGTCCGCAGTGTGCGCCCTTTCAAACTGCCCGATGGTCGAGTTTCCGCTCAGCGTCGCCACAAGCGTGAGCCCGCACTTCTCGAAGATCTCCTCCAGCACGAATGAATCCCCTCCGATGTTGTATTCGCCCAGGAGTGTGACCTTGAACTTGCCTTCCGGAGGCTGGTCGTTCAAACCGATCACATGCTTGAAGAGCTGGTTGTTGGCGATGTGGTGTCCGGCGGACTGGGATACTCCCTTGTATCCTTCGCAGCTGAACGCGAAGACGTTGCAGTCCCCGAACTTCTCCTTCATCTCCTTTGCAACCGAATGGATGTCGTCGCCTATCAGGCCCACAGGACACGTCGCGAAGACGCCAATCGCCTTGGGATGGAAGATGTCATAGGCCTCCTGTATGGCCTTGCGGAGCTTCTTCTCTCCCCCGAAGACTATGTTCTCGTCCTTTATGTCCGTGGAAAAACAGTATGTCATGTAATTTTCGGATTCGGCGTTTTCCGGACGGGTCTGGTTCCGCCTTGTGAGCCAGGCGTAGAAGCTGCATCCGATCGGGCCGTGGACCAGGTTTATGATGTCGCGGGTCGGTCCGAGCACAACTCCCTTGCATCCGGCATAGCAGCATCCTCGCTGTGAGATTATGCCGGGGATGGATCTGGTGTTTGCCTTGATCTCAGGCACCTGACCGGCCTCGTCCTTATTGTTCACGACAATCTGCCCGAGGCGCTTCTTCGCCACCTTTGCAGGATATTTTTTGACCAACTCGTCGCGAACCTTCTCAGTTGTAGGATATGTTTTCATTCTCACCTCCGTTGTTTTCAAAACTGTTCGTCAATTGCGGTGTCGCCCTCTTCTCCGGTCCGGATCCTGACGGCGTCAAGCACCGGCATCACGAATATCCTCCCGTCGCCCGGCTTGCCCGTCTGATTCGACCTTATGAGAGCTTCCACGGCCTTGTCCTTCCGCGAGTCGGGGACGACGATTGTCAGCATCCTCTTCGGCATGAACTTGGGGCCTTTCTCAGCAGCATTGCTGCTTTCCTCAAGCTCGTCGGCGTCGACTCCGGATCTGATCATGTATTCGACATTGCCCTTTCCGCGGCCGATGCACTTTTTTGCGGTGACAGACGGAAATCCGGCATCGGCGAGGGCGCGTTTGGTCTCGTTTATCTTGTCAATCCTGATGATTGCACATATTTCCTTCATTGCTTGTCTCCTTGTTTATAGGTCGCTTTCCTTGATGCCGGAACTGATCGTGTAGGACTCATCGACAGGCGAGATGAATATTTTTCCGTCGCCGAACGCGCCTTTTGATCCGGTCCTGGCAGCCTTCATGACGGTCTCTACTACGAACTGCCTGTCCTTGTCCGGAACCACCAGGAGCAGGAGCTCCTTCGGAAGTTCGTCGTATGTTATGTCTCCGATCTTTATGCCCCGCTGTTTTCCGCGCCCGAAGACGTCCATTTTCGTCACGGCCGGAAATCCGGCATACATCAATGCAGACATCACATCCGAGACCTTTTCCGTTCTTACGATTGCCCTGATCATAATCATTTTCGCTTCTCCTTGTTTATATGGACTTATTCAGTTTAAGAATCCGTATTCGAGGAGGAGTTTTTCAAGTTCCTCCATCTTCAACGGCTTCGGTATCACAAATTTGGTGTTTGAGTTTATGGCGTTAGCGAGCTTCCTGTACTCGTCGGCCTGCGGGACGCTTCCATTCCATTCGATCACCGTCTTGCGGTTGATCTCCGCCCTCTGCACGTCGTTGTCGCGGGGGACGAAATGTATGAGCTGCGTGCCGAGCTTGTCGGCCAGTGCGAGCACAAGTTCCAGTTCGTTGTCAACTTTCCTGCTGTTGCAGATGAGCCCTCCGAGCCTGACGGTTCCGGCTTCGGCGAACTTGACTATGCCCTTGCATATGTTGTTCGCGGCGTACATCGCCATCATCTCGCCTGAGACGACTATGTATATCTCGTCGGCCTTACCGTCGCGGATCGGCATCGCAAAACCTCCGCATACGACGTCGCCGAGCACGTCATAGAACACATAGTCGAGATTCTCCTCCTTGGCATACGCCCCGAGCTGTTCAAGCATGTTGATCGATGTGATGATGCCGCGGCCCGCGCATCCGACTCCGGGTTCCGGGCCGCCGGATTCTACGCAGAGCGTGTTGCCGAAACCGCCCCGGCGTATCTCGTTAAGTTCAATGTCCTCGCCGTCGTCCCTGAGGGTGTCGAGCACCGTCTTCTGTGCGAGGCCCCCGAGCAGCAGGCGCGTCGAGTCGGCTTTAGGATCGCATCCGACGACCATTATCTTCTTGCCCATCTCGGCAAGTGCGGCCACGGTATTCTGCGTGGTGGTCGACTTGCCGATGCCGCCTTTTCCATAAATTGCCACTTTTCTCATTTCAATCTCCTTGGTTTATAGTTGTACTCCGATGATTCAGAAAACTGGAAAAGCCTTTAGCAACGACTGTGCCAAGCGTTCCGGAGGCCCCTGCTTGAAACCGGGTTATGCGTGTTGCAAAAATTTGGAGGATAAGGAGATGTAAATATGCAGGTTTTTATCAAAACCGCTTTTTCATCTGTCAGAATACTTGTTTTCTTCAACCGCAGGGAAGTATTAATTCCCCCAATCCCACCGTTTGGTAGGAAATTGATTTTTCCTGGTTTTTACACTTTCTGGGAATACTTTTTTCCGCAGTCGACTGCGGAAAAAAGAAAAAAAGAATACGTTATTTTGAGTGATAGAGTCATATCATCCAGCAACGCAATACGTTAAGACGATACATCTCGCCAGTGGCACGGGAACTGCTTTTTATAAATTAAATTTATAGAGAGGTGAGTTATGTCAAATAGTATTGTCACATGCAAAGTCAGGATCGCCATCTACTCCGACATTGAAGAAATGGTTTCACTTCTGGAGGAACTGTTCGGCCTGGAAAATGATTTTTTCCCGGATGCGGAAATGCAGAGGCGCGGTTTGAGATTGATTCTGGACAACCCTTCGACAGCGAGGATACTGGTCGCGGAGACCGCCTGCGAAGTTGTCGGGATGTGCGCGCTGCACAGCAGGATTTCGACGTTTTTCGGGGCTAGGTCGGGAGTGCTTGAGGATCTTGTGGTCAAAAAGGAATTCAGGGGCAAAGGCGTGGGGCGCCAACTTTTATATGCCGCAGAAAAGCATGCGTTGGAAAACGGATTGAAACATTTGCATCTTCTCATGGACAAGGATAACAGCCCTGCGGAATTGTTCTATTCCGAACTCGGATGGAACAGGACAGGTCTTGTCTGCATGAGGAAAAAGCTTGAGGATAACCGGTGAGATGCCGGCATTTATCCCAAGTGATAAAATTACAAAAAGGTGATAATAAATGAAAAGTAGTTCAAAAATGTCAACAGGCTCCGAATCAGGCGAGGGCATGGATCTCCAGAGGGAATTGAAGAAGCTTCAGCTCATGCTCGACATATCCCAGTCGCTTCAGCAGGGGCTTGAACTGAAACAGGTCGCCCTTCCTGTCCTGGAGAAGATGTCGCGGCACATGGGCATGCTCCGCGGGACTATCACGATATTGAACAGGGAGACGGGACAGCTTGAGATTGACCAGGCGTTCGGGCTTTCAACCGAGGAGAGGTCGAGAGGGCGCTACCAGCTTGGAGAGGGGGTCACCGGACAGGTTGTCAAGTCCGGGGAGCCGGCTCTGATCAGTAAAATATCGGAAACCCCGCTTTTTCTTGACCGGACAAAGACGCGCTGGCGTGAAATAGAAAGCCAGTGCAAATGCAAGGACATCTCCTTCATCTGTGTGCCGATCAAGATCGGCAGTGAGGTCATAGGCGCCTTGAGCGCCGACCGCCTCTTTGACGAATCGGTGTCGCTGGAGGAGGACATGCAGCTTCTTACGCTTATCGCGTCGCTCATAGCGCAGGCGGTGAAGCTCCGCAGGGAGGCGAGGGAGAGGGAGGAGGCGCTGCGGGAGGAGAAGGACAGGCTCAACGGAGAGCTTTTGCGGCAGTTTAAACCGATGAGGATCATTGGCAATTCGAGTGCAATGAGGCAGATATGCTCCCTGGTTGCGCAGGTCGCCCCGAGCAATGCGACCGTACTGATAACCGGTGAAAGCGGCGTCGGCAAGGAGCTTGTGGCTGAGGCAATCCATATGAACAGCTCCCGTTCCGGGAAGCCGTTTGTCAAGGTCAACCTTGCGGCCTTGCCTGAAACACTCATCGAAAGCGAACTTTTCGGGCATGAGAAGGGGGCGTTTACAGGAGCAATTGCAAGACGTTCCGGAAGATTCGAGATGGCCGAGGGCGGAACGCTATTCCTCGACGAGATAGGCGAACTCTCCCAGTCAATCCAGGTGAAGCTCCTCAGGGTTCTCCAGGAGAGGGAATATGAAAGGGTGGGGGGCGTAGATCTCCTCAAGGCGGATGTCCGTGTCATCGCGGCCACAAACCGGAACCTGGAGGAATTCATCCGGGACAAGAAGTTTCGAGAGGATCTGTATTACCGTCTGAATGTTTTTCCTATACACGTGCCTCCGCTGCGGAAAAGGCGGACGGACATAATGCTTCTCGCGGACTACTTCACCGAAAAGGTTTCGGCCAGACACGGGAAAAATGTTCTCAGGATATCCACGCCGGCAATCGAGATGCTGATGAGCTATCATTGGCCGGGAAACGTCAGGGAACTTGAGAACTGCATAGAGCGTGCGGTTCTCCTTAGCGCCGACGGGGTGATACACGGACAGCACCTGCCGCCTTCACTCCAGACCGCAGAAGCGAGCGGCACTCTCCCCCACGGCAAACTGCAAAATGCCTTGGACGCCCTTGAAAGGGAGATGATAAGCGAGGCCCTGAAGTCCACACGCGGCAACATGTCCAAGTCGGCTAAAATCCTTGGAACCACAGAACGACTGGTCAGTTTGAGGGTGAGGAAATTCGGCATTAATCTCGCAAACTGCAAAGGCGAATGACCGGAACCGAGCCAGTTATCACTTCTTTTTCAGCAGCATTTCCCCGGCGTGTTTTGCCGCGGCGGCACCGCCGCCGAGCATTCTGGAGATCTCCGTTTTCCTCGCGGCGCCGCTCATCTCCTCTATTTCGGTGCACTGGCTTTTTACTTTCTCATAGTTTTCAAATTTGTCGAGGTGCTTCGATGCGTCTTCGGCGGTCTTCAGGACACCGGCCACGTAAGGATGAAATCCCCCAACGCCCCGCGATGGCAGATCAGAAAAGTTTTGCTGCTGTTGGACATACTGTTGTCTGATTGGATTCCTTCACTAATTTCCGCTGACTTTACTGCGTGCGTCAACGCCAACATTAAAGCCAAAGAACCTGAGTTTTGACACCAAAAGAGCATCCAAAGACTGCAAGTCCTTCGGATATACGGAAATGACACGTTTGCCTTCCTGCTGATAGAGTATTTGTTTTTTTAACATGCTCATCTTGTACTGTGGAGTATCCATGCCCCAATATTCTATGTAAACATCCAATTCCGGCAGGTAGAAGTCCGGGCGTATTTGGAATTCGCCGATAATGCGGAACTTGGCATCATAGCGGAATGCAAGACCACTGGAGGTCAGCCACTGGGCTATTCGCCGTTCTCCTTCTGATTGGACGACGGTGCCATCGCCAGCATAAATAGTCTTGTTGAGCTCAACCTGCATCTCGAAGTTGCGTCTTTCCAGAAATACCTCGTCGAAACAGCGATCGCAGAAAATACGTTGAAAGGTTTGATGTGAACGTGCATACTCTTCAGCTGAGACGTGGTCATTACAGCGCTGACAGTGCTTTGCCTTGGCGGCAGCGGCGATTCTCTGTGCCTCCTCGATGAAAGCTACTGCGCTTGCCGCATCTCGCTGGATGTATGGCTGTTCATCAGGATTTTTCGCCATATCACGCAAATCGTCAAGATACTCCTTTGCCTCCGTGCCGTAATTTTTTAGCGCCCTGATGGCATATTGGCGAGTCTGGGCGTGAGGGTCACTGCGAACAATAAGGGCTAAGGCTTTTGCTGCCGCAATTTGATCAACTCCCATCCAAGCAAGTTTGCCTAACGCGGATGCGGCCAATCTTCGCACATTGGCTGACGATGAACGCAGAAGTGTCAGAAGTTCATCAAACGCAGCGGTTTCTCCTTCGCGACCTATTTCTACAGCCCGCCTGGAAAGCCGCCCCTCAAGTTGTCTGTCCATCGGGTTTTTCATTTTCCCCCTGCTAAATTTCGGCAAGTATGAACGAAAGTGAAGTCAGTCGAGACATTTATAACCTTTCAAAGATAAAGGATATTTCATAAAAGTGCTACTATTGTAAAGTTCATTTTATATTAGCAGTAAATCATTAAGCGTTCCTCAGCATTTCCCCTGCGTGTTTTGCCGCTGCGGGGCCGCCGCCTAGCATCCTGGCTATTTCCGCTTTCCTGGCGGGGCCGCTCATCTCCTCTATTTCTGTGAACGTCCTGCCTTTGGACACGGATTTCTCGACCTTGTAGTGCGTGTCTGCGCATGCCGCAACCTGCGGGAGGTGCGAGATGCATAATACCTGGTGCGAATCTCCGAGCTTCCTGAGTTCCTGTCCGACAATTGACGCCGTTTCGCCTCCGATGTTCACGTCGATCTCGTCAAAGATCAGCACCGGAATTGAATCTGCGGACGCGAGAACCGTTTTCAACGCAAGCATGACCCTGGAGATCTCGCCGCTGCTCGCTATCTCGCGGAGAGATTTCTCCTTTTCTCCGGGGTTCGGCGAGAAGACAAAGTCTATCCTGTCAAAACCGCCGGGTCCGGGCTCGATCCTGGAGAAGGCGACGCTGAAGTCGGAGCGCGTAAATCCGAGTTTGCGAAGTTCGCAGCAGACCTTTTTTGCGAAGTTCGCAGAAATATCTTTTCTGGACTTCGACAGGTCGGCGCATTTTTTCAAAAGCGTCCGGGACAGCTCGTTTTCCTTTTCGGTGTACTGAGTTTTTATTCTCTCGTAGTTTTCAAATTCATCGAGGCGCTTCGATGCGTCTTCGGCGGTTTTCAGGACATCGGCCAGGGTGGGACCGTAACGTCTCTTGAGTGTCTGGATGAGACGCAGGCGCTCCTCGATTTCAGTAAACTCCTTTTCATCCAATTCAATATTGTTGGTATAGCGCTGAATGCCGTCGGCAAGCTCGTTTGCGGTTTCGGTGAGGTTCTCGCACTGGCGCAGGAACTTGGCAGCCGCCTCGGCGTCTGTCCTTTCGAAACCCTGGATGACACGGTAGATGTCGGAGATCCGGTCGGTCAGCGAGCCTTCCGATTCATTGAGCATTTTGACTGCGGAATTCGCAGTTTCGAGTATGTCGTGGGAGTTTGCGGCGAGACAGTGCCTTGTCACAAGCTCTTCCTCCTCGTCGGCTTTCACTCCGGCCTTCCCGATTTCGGAAAGTGCGAAGCGCAGGTGTTCGGCCTCAGACGTTGACGGTATTTCCTTCTCGAGGATTTCCCTCTGCTCCCGGACTTTCTTCAGCTCGCCGTAAATATCCGAACACTCGAGGATCTTTTTTTCAAGGCTCCCGTAACGGTCAAGAAGATCGAGCTGAAGTGACTGTCTGAGGAGTGACTGGTGTTCATGCGGACCGTGTGTGTCTATGAGCAGATTGCCGAGGGACTTGAGCGACTGGAGGGTCGCCGGACTGTCGTTCACAAAATTCCTTGAACTTGTGGCGGTGATTATCCTGCGCAACTGAAGCCTGTCGTTTTCAGGAGCCGGAAGGCCGGAATTGTCAAGAAGTTCGGCCACTGGTTTTTCACTTGAACCTGAAAGGACTATGCACATGCTGATTTCGCAGGACGTGCAGCCTGTACGTATGACACCCTTGTCGGCCCTTTCACCGAGCAGCATCGCGATTGCCTCGGTAAGGATGGTTTTCCCAGCGCCGGTTTCCCCGGTTATGACGTTGAAACCCTTCTTGAATTCAATTTCAGCCTCTTCTATGAGGGCCAGGTTCTTTATCCTTATCCATTCAATCATTGGAAAACCCTTATTTTGGGAAAAACACTCAAGAGTTGCAGTTGCCAAGTGTCCGAGACGCCAAGTGACCGAGTTTTACTCAGGCGGCCAAAGGCTGGAACTTTGATAATTTGAACATCGAACATTGAACATCGAACTTCCAACTTCGAATGAATTCGCTTTAATTCGATGTTCGATGTTCAGTGTTGAATGTTGGGTGTTTATTTCTTTGAAATTCCTTAACGTTAAATTAGGCGGTTGAAAAGCCGCGACTCAGAATATCAAAATAAATTCCAAGTTCCAAAATCCAAGCTCCAAACAATATTTAAGATGGAAAAATCCAAACAGTATTGGAGATTGTATTTTCCCCTTTTGCGTCCTTTGCGCCTCTTGCGTTAAAAAATTAAACGCTAAAGACGCAATAGTCGCTAAAGGGAGCCTCTAAAAATTGGCATATGGCGCGAGACAGGAGATTATGGAGAGCCGACAAGGAGCAAACGCCAGGAGCAGCCCCGTTGCGGGCTGTGACTGGATTTGCGACGATGGCGGAATCCATAAGAATCT
>JBAZRS010000085.1:0-11899 GCA_041662825.1 Victivallales bacterium
GATAACGGAGGCAAAATAATTGGAAGTTTGAAGAACTCTTCAGGGTAAAGCCTCAAACGTGATGCTCGGACACCAGTAGAATGACATATGATATTCGATATGTATGGCTGTATTCGAAGAAGGTAATCAACATATTGGCCAACAATTTTTTCAGTATGCCGTTGACGATATACTGCGTATGCAGGGCTAACAATTCCTGTGTGAGCTGATACGCCCAATGCTGCCATCCAAGCCCACATCGTATTTACCACTAGATCTCCAGGTCGACAGAGTTTGTGACCGGAATAGGACTGGGCCTTGAACATGGTGATGGTCTTTTGGCTTCGTGGTGTTACTCCTGTGATGTGTGACACCGAGAGTAATTCCTCGTTACCGCTTGCGGAACGTTCGTCCACTTCACTGAAAAGATATTTTGCTCTTAATACCTCCCAATGTCTCGGTATATATCCGAGCCATGGGATGCTTGAAGGTTTCAGTTTTACGTTGGGATCGAGACCGCGTGTGACGGCACGGTGGATGATGGCTTGCTTCTGTTCGTTCAAAAGGATAATCAGCTTCTTCTTCGCCCGGATCACCTTCTCAATCCTGGCATTCTCATAGTCGAGAAAACGCACTATGGCGGCTTGTTCATCAGGAGGAGGAGTTGGCGTGTAAATCATCTTGAAATGCTCTGGGCGGAGGCTCCACATATCTGATGTAATGCCATAGGACCAACGCTCGGCTTCTTTTGCAAAGCCAGGCGTGCGAAACAGATGATGGTAGTAGCAAGGAATATTTTTATTGCGCAACCGGACAACAACATAAGCAGGGCTAATGATGCCACGAAATTCAGATACGCCAATGGCACCCTGCCAAGCCCTCATTTTATTGTAGGCAATATCTCCGGGGCAGACAAGTTTGTAAGATGATTTGTCTTGACGGGAACTGTTTTTTTTTGAGCTGTCTGACAGCAATGAGCGTTGGCGGATAATACCTTTTGTGATTGTCACAGAGAGCATTTGCTCATCTTGGCAATTGCGCTCATTTACCTCGGAGAAAATTGCGCGATTCGGTAAAATTGTCCAATGATGTGGAATCGTTCCAACCCATATTTGTCCCGAGCTCTTGTATTTCGGATAAGGTTTGAGTGTGGAGACCATGTCTATCGTTCCTTTATCATCATTGAGGCCATCTCTATCCATTTAACTGTTTTGTGGAGCACTTCTTTACATATGATATTGTTGTCCATATATCTGTTTGAAATCCAATGATTATAAATGGAGATAAAATCTTTAATATCATCAATGTTTTTCCTCTTTGTCCGTTTAGTTATACATTCTGGATTTGTTAACTTTCCTCCAGTTGATAATAGATTCAATTGATCTAAAATGATATTTCCCCGTTCATACTCATCATATGCTGTTAAATAAAGAATAATTTCGATATAATCCAAAGAACGATTTACGTTATTAAAAGAGTTGGCAGCTGGGAAGAATTCTTCTATAAAGTCCATGACTTTTGCTGGGGGGATTTGACCTTTCACGAACTCCAAGTAAATCTCATTATTTTTGATACGAAGGATAACTAAGACGGCTAGCAAGCCAGGATACATATAGTTTCTATCTGGTAGGTTTTTGGCGATAAAAACGAATGAACGGACTGAATGCTGAATATCCCTTAGAGATAATTTTAAGTAATACGCCAATAATGAGAAATAATTCTGGAACTGCATAAATTCCTCTTGGTGAACTTTGTGTTCCACCTTCTTGCTTTTATTTTGGAAATAGTCAGGAAGATTATGCGCTTGAAGCATATGCTGGCAGAATAGCTTGGCATCGCACAACGGCAGCATAAATTCCATGTCAAAGAAGCGGCGGAGGTAGCCGTCCACATCAATGTTCCCATATACGGATTGGATGGCCCCACCAAGCTGTCTGCGGTCAATGCCAAAGACAAAAACAAGGTTTGGGGCATCAAAGATATGCTTTACTCTCTCCAGAAGTTCAATTGCAAAGGTCGGACGGCAGCGGTCGAGTTCGTCAATGATGAATATCATGGGATGCTTGGTATCACTAGATACTTTGCTTGCCATTTCACTTAAGCGTTTCTTAAGCTCGTCTCTCTGTTCTCGCGTAGTGAAATAATCATCAACCGTCTTTTCAGCCACAGATTTCAATTCATTCTCATCCAAGTCAACAATACCGTTTGTTATGGTACGTACGCTGTTGAAGATTGTCTTAGTGAGGAGAGGTTTTGCGGATTCTTTGATATTCTTGCCGATTTCTTTCAAGTCGGAACCCTTCAGAGATTCCCATATCTGGCCGATGATTGCAACCAGCGGGTCTCCGCAATGGTCGTCTTCCCAGGCGTTGAAGTAGATGGATTTGAACCCATTCTTATTTAATTGCGCCTGCCAACGTTTCAGAAAGAAAGTTTTGCCGGAACCCCAAGTGCCGTTTAAACTGACCGTCAGTGGGCTGACTTGACCATCAAGGAGGTTGGTCAACGCGGTGGAATACTGTTCCCTCTGAAGCGCATCATCAGTCCATGGATTATCTGTGTTGACAGGAGGTTCTACTAATTTAAGATTTAGTCCAGATTGTACGGGATCGCTCATATCAAAGTCCTTTAAGTTCTGTCTATACACGGCAAATAGCATGTTTACGGATTAGCGTTTAAATAAGCAACTCCTTGATAATCATGATTATATAGATATCCATGCCTGTCCACAGAGGGTTGCTTTTAAATAAGGATTTAGGCCCAGAATGGCACATAGCTCCGATAGCGGGTTGAAGTTTGAATCGGGTCAGCCACCTTGATTTTTCCAGCTTCAATAGCAGATGCTATTGTCTGGGAGACAATGGCCACTTTCGTCTCTGGCAACTTGAAACGTTCGCGAAGACTTTGATTAGTCATTTTCTGATTTAAGACATAGCGCAGACAGCAATGTTGGTAACAGGCGCGGATGCGGTCGTTACGGTCCATTGTCTCGAAGTCCCGGGGTGAAGAAAGGAGGACTGAAAAGCGTTTGAAATCAGTGCGGAAATCTGGGGCTGGGAGTTGATATACCTCTACTGCTTGGATTACCTTGTCTACACCACTACCTTTTTCCTCACATATACCCATACGGCGCATAAGGTCGGCCAGACGTTCATTGCGGGACTGGTAACCGTCTATAAGCCTTTCGACCGGAACCACAGGTTCGCCTGGGTTGGATATCTCCACACGGTCGTCATATATCTCCACCATAACAGATGTCCCTCCAATACTGAAGTCCTGATGTATGAGCGCATTTGCAATCAGTTCCCTGATGGTTATTTCCGGAAGCATCTTGACTTCTTTGCGGAGAGCATTTTCGATAACCTCATTCTGTGGCAGTTGTCCCATTGCAAACCGAACAAGTCCCTGGAATCCAACTGCATAGCCTTTTGTGCCAATTTGATCAAGTTTTGTGTTCAATTTGGAATTCCCATTGTAGACCACAACCCGAGGCGCTTTGCGCGAAATATCGGCAAAGTCCACTAATCGTTTTGCAAGAAGTAATGCCCCTAGCCGCCTGATAGAATATCCTTCTCCCTGCTTATCGACTAGTCTTTCCTGAATAAGGCGGTCTATGACACCTGTTTGATCCGTGGGGTAAGGGCGTTTTAGAAGTTCAAAAAATGCTTGAGTGTCCAGAAGTTCTACCACGCGCGGAGCATCAATCCCCTGCATTGACGGTTCTTCAAGCCAATCGGGTTCTCCTTCAGCGAAGATACGACGGAGCTGATCCTCGCTCATAGGAGCCAGTTCTTCGCCGTTTCTCATCAGATATGCGCCATTGAGATGATATGCAGTTCCTTTAGGACGTGAAGGAATATGAAAGACAACAACCCTTCCGTCTGGGTGCAAAACCTCCTCTATATCAACGCGGAATCCGACAGCTTGGAACAATTTTTCGGCCATTTCGACAGGATTGTTGAATGCCGCTGTACCAACGACTTTTCGCGGTGGCTTGTCTTCTATGCCTAAAAGAAGATTTCCTCCTCCTTCATTGGCTATGGCAACACAGTATTTGTAAAGTTTGCTGTTGTCGAACTGAGTCTTTGCCTCCTTAAACTCCAATCTCTGGTGTTCAGACTGTACACTGCGCCAAAGGTTAATTTGTTCAATTGTCGTGCTCATTTCTTCCCTCCTTTCACGATTTCCTCCAGGAGCCCTTCGGCTTCTTTTTCCACGCTTATGATGTCTGCCCGGATCTCGTCAAGGGTGCGAAGAGGCTGTGGTTTGTAAAAGTGACGGGTGAATGATACTTCATAGCCAATCTGAGTTTTTGTTTCATCAAGCCAAGCATCTGGAGTATATGGTAGAACCTCACGGCGGATAAATGCTTCAATACCGCCTTCTTCCAGAAGAGGAACCTGTTCAGTATCGCGCAAGTCTGTGTCCGTCTCGTATTCCACCACGCATTTCTTCCCGTTGATTGTCGTTTCATAAAGACCGTGCAAGGGATCAGGTTTGGCTTTGCCCGGCTTGTGAATCTTGGCAATGACAGGCGGAGCAGTTTCCACGCGCCAGCTCACGGCGCGAAGAATGAGCTTCCTGTCGGGCGCGCTGAGTTTGATGTCCAGTTTTTCTATGGTTGCATCAACTTTGTCTCGGAACACGTTATGATCTTCAAACAGCTTGTCCCCTAACTCTTTGCGGAGTGTAGTAGCGGTCTCGACAAGTTTACCGTCGCGTTCCCATGTTTTAGGATCAAGAATCTTCTTTTTCTTTTTCTCAGGCAGGCCTTTCTTTGAGGATTCGGTATCGTCAGACTGCTCCGACTCGTCATCCGCATCCCATTCAGATAGCCGCTTTTCTATTTTGGCACCAACACTTGCGAAATTCGCAAAAAGTGGATCTCCGAATTCTTCGTAAAGCCGGGAACGGATGTCTTCATCTCCTGAGTTGAAACGCAGGGATTCGATAGCTTTTACCGTGAACTGGCTGTGAAGGCGCAAAGGCCTTTCAACTGTTACCTTCCAGTAACCAAAGGCGGCATTCTGGAATATCTTCGACTGTTCGCTTTCCTTGAATGAAAGATATGTTTCACAGATGCGGTTAATGTCCTCGGGCGAAAGTTCGCAATTCTTCTTGCCGAGATTCTTGCGCAGCGGCTTGAACCACTGGGAGGCGTCAATGAGCTGTACCTTTCCCTGCCGATGTTTCAGTTTTTTATTGGAAAGTACCCATATGTAAGTAGCAATGCCGGTATTGTAGAAGAGGTTCAGAGGCAGGGCCACAATTGCTTCTAGCCAGTCGTTTTCAATTATCCATCGGCGGATATTGCTTTCACCCTGGCCGGCATCGCCCGTGAAAAGAGATGAACCGTTATGAACTTCAGCAATGCGGCTGCCAATGGACGTGTCCCGGTTCATCTTGGATACCATGTTTGCGAGGAACAACAACTGACCGTCGCTTGAACGGGTGACAAGTGAAAGTTCCTCATCATTGTGCATTACCCTGAAACGCGGATCTCGCATTGCGTCTTTGCCGCCCATGGCTTCAAGATCCTTCTTCCAGCTCTTGCCGTATGGAGGGTTGGAGAGCATGAAGTCGAATTCCAGTGACGGAAAAGCGTCATGTGAAAGTGTTGACCACTCGGCACCGCCGACGATATGGTCGGCGCTTTCGCCTTCGCCTTTCAGGATCATGTCGGCTTTGCAGATGGCATAGGTCTCGGGATTGATTTCCTGACCGTACAGATGTGTCTTAACCTGTTTTTTTTGGCCGGTCGCAAGCTCTTGCAGTGTTTCTTCAGCGACTGTCAACATACCACCGGTGCCGAGAGCACCGTCATAGAGCAGATATGTTCCGGACTGAATCTGTTTGGATACCGGCAGGAAAATGAGATTTGCCATGAGTTTGACGGCATCGCGGGGCGTCCAGTGTTCGCCGGCCTCCTCGTTGTTTTCCTCATTGAACTTCCGGACAAGTTCCTCGAAAACTGTGCCCATTGAATGGTTGTCCATACCAGGCTGTTTTACCGAACCATCATTGTTGAGAACCGGATTCGGGCTCAGGTTGATTTCAGGGTCAAGGAATTTGGATATGAGAGTTGAAAGGGCGTCGGCTTTTGAAAGTGTGGATATCTGGTTGCGAAATTTGAAATTCTCCAGGATGTCTTGGACATTCGTGGAGAAACCATCCAGATAGGCTTCGAAGTCAGCCTTTAGCTGTTGCTGGCTGCCCCGAGATTTCAGGTCGCGGAGAGTGAACTTGGAAGTGTTGTAGAACGCCTGACCGGCTGACTTGCAGAGAGCTGCGCGCTGTTCGGTGATTCCGGCCTTGTCAAGCATCTCCTTTGTTTCCAAAACGGCTTTTTTTGTGGACTCAAGTTCGGCGTCAAGACGGCGAAGGACGCACATCGGCAGGATGACATCAGGATATTTACCGCGTTTGAAGAGGTCGCGGAGGACGTCGTCCGCAATACCCCATATGAATGATACGATTTTATTGTGGGAGGATTGATCCATAAGAATTCCTTATTTTTGCGCAC
This sequence comes from Victivallales bacterium, assembly GCA_041662825.1. Classification (GTDB taxonomy): domain Bacteria; phylum Verrucomicrobiota; class Lentisphaeria; order Victivallales; family GWF2-50-93; genus GWF2-50-93. The sequence goes on from JBAZRS010000085.1 coordinate 6,503, forward strand.
AAATCTACTAGGTGTAGAAAATAGCATACTCAAAAATACATTCAATATAGGTAAGCATGATTGGAATCTTACATCATCCCACTATTTTCCTGAGTTGCATCATGTCAATCCTGTTATCCTGTCTAATATGCTCAACCGTCTGGAAATTTGATTTTCCGAGTATAGTTTTTACATGTCTCCATCCACAGGCAAGACCTGTCCTGAGCTTGTCGAAGGATGCCTGTGTTACATTATAAAGGTACTGACGTGAAACAGATAAAAGTCATATGCTTTTTGAACCCCCTGTCATGTGACGGAAGATCTGTAGGGCGCTGGAAGGAAGTCGAAGGGATATTCAGGGAACTGGGAATCAGCTATGAGCTTGTTTCCCATATGGGCGATTTGACTGAGAAGCTCCTCGATGTCCTGCGGGCGGGCGTACCTGATCCGGCATGCATTGTGGGCGTCGGAGGCGACGGAACACATAATGCGCTGATAAACGGCATAATGAAATTCAAGGAAGCGAATCCTGGAGCCTATATACCGTCTTATTCGATAATTCCGTTCGGCACCGGCAACAATATTGCCAAGTCCTTCAACATGAGCCCCATGGAAAACCTGCTTTTCAACGAGATACGCCGCGCAGTGATTTCAACTGTCTGGGGGGCGGATTACAAGCTTGATCTCGGGAAGATAGGGGACAGGTATTTTGTCGACGGTTTCGCCTGCGGCATTGATGCCAGCATACTGAAGGGCAGATGCGGGGACAAGGCCTTTCTCCAGAAGTTTCCGGGCATATCATGGATGACCAGGGGATATCCGGTTTACCTTTTCAACGTCATCAAAAATTTTTTCGGTTATAAACCTGCAATTGGAGAAATAGAAGTTGACGGCACGGGCAGATATTCCGGCAAGATACTGAACATCATCATCAACAACACCAGGATTTATGCCGGTGAATTCGATCTCACGGACACGGCTTACGCCAATGACGGCAAGCTTGACATCCTGATTTCAAAAGGATTTCCGGACTATCTTAAACGTTATCTTCTAAGCCACCGTCATTTTCCGAGGAAAATCAGGAAACTGGGTTCTTTCGGGGAAAATTCCGTCTATCACATCAAAGGGAAAACGTTCAGGATCAAGTTGGAAAGGCCTGTTCCCGCACAGGTTGACGGAGAGCAGATTCCAGACTCGGCAGAATTTACAATCGAAACTATTCCGTCCGCCATCATCCTCAAAATACCGGTGGAGCCGGCGTAAGCCTGTTTTTTCTGGAAACCAAGGAAATTGTTTTCCAGAAATAACAATCACGCAGATATTTCCCTAACCGCCTCTTCCAGGTCGGAAAGGCTCTTCATTTTACCCAGGCTGTCCGAATTTTTCATAGCGAGCACGAAACGGGCTATGTCGGAAAGGTTCTTAAGATGGTTTTCCGGACTGTGGGAAGCCGGGCTCAAAAGTACAAACACGGCCTTTGCCGGATTTTCTATTCCTTCGAAAATGATTCCTCCTGCACTTGTCCCCAGCAGGACAGCAGCCTCCTCAGTGTTGTCCCAGTGCACATGCATCAGGACTGTTGCGTCGGTGATTTCAAGAACTGTGGGCATAAGCTTCGAGGTCAGCGACTTTGCCACGGATTCCGGATCGCCGACAATTGGGGAAAGGAAATTGACGAGGATTTTTCCAAGAGCCTTTTCAGGGCTTTCTTTTTCCATGCCGAACACAGTCCTTTCCTGACTGATAAGTTTCTTCAAGCACGGGGAGAGAAAAGCTGGTTCGGAGTTTGCCTCCCTTTCCGCTGTAATGCGGAACTCGGCAGGATATGCGATGACAAGGCTGACATCGGGGAATTTTTTAATGAACTGTTTTGGAAGCTGGTCCAGGGCGGGTTGCCATGCGAGGCTTTCATGCCTGCAGCTCAGAATGAAAACAAGATCGTTCTCCTTCATGTTCTGTTCGATAAGGGAGATAATGCCGGACCAGGATTCAACTGCCACCAACTTGGTTGACGACGAAGATTTGTCCGAAGCAAAGGTTTTTGCGATTTTAGGCATGTCGAAGGGGGAGACCAGGACGATGGTTTTCAATCCAGACTGGATGGAAAAAGTTTTTGCAGTTGAAAGGGCCTCATCAAATCCGCCTTGGTTATGGGACATGGGGGGGATTACAATCAGCATTTTGCCGAAGGTGTTTACCGGCTGTTCAATCTTGCAGACGAGGATGAGTTCCGAGGTTTCTTCAAGCAAACGGTCTAAGACCTGTCCGAAAATGAGTTTTGGCAGGGTAATAGCTCCGTCCCAACCGATAATTATGCACGAGGCCTGGATTTCAATGGCAGTCCTGGCCACGCATGAGGCTATGTCTGTGTCGATCCTTGTTTCAGGATGGACGGGTACGTCCGCCGCCGCCGCATGTATGACCGCCTGGCTGAGCATCTTTTCAATTCTTGAGACGTCCTCTTTCACCCCGGGACCGTCCATTGCGACTGAAACCGGGAAAACCGGCTGTCCGAGTTTCCGGAGCCTTATCATGAATGCTATGTCCAAGAGGTGTCTCGATGTTGTGGGGTTTGAAAGCGGGACAAGAATTCTCTGGTTGTGGGAATAGTGATGCTTTTGATCTGGCGAGGTCACAAGATTCAGGGCATATTTCCTTCCGTAGATTTCTGTTATCCATGGACCTATCAGGCATGTCATGAAAATTATCACAATGGCGCCGTTGAGGACATCCTGTCCGAAGAGTCCGATATTGTATCCGACAATGGCGGTTGCAATTGTAACACCGGCCTTGTTCACGACCATTCCGAACATCAGCATATACTGTTCTTTTGAAAATTTGAACAGGAGGCCGGAGAAAAAAGAGGCCGCCAGTTTTGCGCCAACCGCAACTGCAAGCATCAGGAGGATTACGGCCCAGGCATTAATTCCAGACAAAAACACATTGTAGTCGACAAGCATGCCGACAGATATCAAAAAGATCGGGATGAAAAGGGTGTTCCCGACGAATTGGACGCGGTTCATGAGGCGGCTCTGGTCGGGGACAAGGGAGTTGAGGGAAAGCCCGGCGAGGAAAGCCCCGACAATGGGTTCAAGTCCGGCAAGTTTGGAAACGGCCGACACAAAAAGGAGGCTGAAAAAAAGGAAAAGGTATTCCGCAGTATCATCGCTTGAGACGTACCTGTAGAACCAACGTCCTATTCGCGGAAGAATGTAAATACTCAGTGCTGCAAGGCACACGAAGCCGAAAACAAGCCTTAGCCAGTAAATGGCCTGCGATTCTCCGTTGTTCACGTTTGCGACCACTGAAAGGACGACAAGGGCGAGAATGTCCGTAAGGAGAGTCGCCCCGATGGACACGGTGACACAGAGGTTTTTAGCAAGACCGAGTCTGCTGACAAGGGGATATGTAAGGAGAGTCTGCGATGACATCAAAGCGCCCATAAGGATACAGAAAAGAACAGGATCTGCATTTCCCGGACGCGGTATCATATGTCCTATTGCCATTCCTCCGGCCATTGCGATTCCAAAAATCATAAAACCGAAAATCAGCGCCTTGAACCGCTGGCGAAGAAACTGATTCAGGTCAATTTCAAGTCCGGCGATGAACATTATGTAGAGGAGGCCGACACTGGAAAGAAGCTTCATGCCGCTGTTGAAGTCAAGGAGGTTGAAACATTTTGGGCCAATCAGCGCCCCTGTCAGGATCAATCCCACCATTGCCGGGATCTTCAACTTTCTGGAAAGGAGGGGGATGACGAGGAGAATCACCGCAAGGAGGGCGAAAACGGAAACAGGTTCCATTATGGGCAATTTGATAAAGTCCACTCGCAAGCCTCGCTCTGTTTTATTATTGAGGCAATTTCAAAATTGCCTCATCTGAACTGATTTCTTAAGTTGGAGTAAAATCCCTGGTCGCACTCCCGAGGCGCGTAAACCTAAGGCGCTGCCAGAGGTTTACATGCCTAAGGCATGCAGGTAAACTTTAGCTTGCGTAACATGATGAATATTAAGACAAACTAAAGTTTGAACTCCAACGGAAGACATTTCCATGGTAACATTTTCCTTCATTTTGAAATCAGCTCTATGGGGAGTGAAATGCATAACACTCTTGCAATATAGGTGTCAGGTGTCGGTGCTCAGGTGTCCGGATAAGGAAACATGACAACGGGATGGCAAATAAGCTGTATCTTTTTTTCTGAACACTGACACCCGACACCTGAATACTGCCAATTGCCAATTCCGCACTTGGCTCCGGTAATTTGCCCCCTGAAAAAAATTTGTCAATGTAATGAAATGAGTATAGGTTTAAGTATAATCAATAAATTAACGAAATTGAAAAGATGTCTCTCAGCGCAAACAAATGTGAAGAGAAGCAAAAGATTCCAAAGCTTCATGAGCCCAGAATCCGATCCGGCATAGGATACTTCGGGGAGGCGGCCTTCCAGTTCTGGAAAGATGCAATAAACATTCTCGCCATCATAGGCGAGATTGCCGAAGCTGTGTATTATGCCGTTAAGAATCCGCGGAAAATAAGGTGGAGGGAGACTCTTTATTATATGGATGTCTGCGGTGCCGACGCCCTTCCGATATCCTGTTTGATATGCTTTCTAATGGGTCTGATTCTGGGTTTCCAGGGGGCGATACAGATGCACAAGTTCGGAACAGACCTTTATGTGGCGGATCTGGTTGGGCTTTCTATTGTCAAGGAACTCGGCCCCCTGATGGTTGCGATGATATGCACAGGCAGGGCCGGCTCCGCTTTCGCCGCAGAAATAAGCACCATGAAAGTGTCAGAGGAAATCGACGCAATGATTACAATGGGTTTCATCCCGAGCCGCTTCCTCATCATACCCAAGTTGCTCGCCCTGGTACTGGTCATGCCGATTCTTACAGTGTTCGGAAATGTCATGGGAATACTGGGAGGAATGACCGTAGGTGTTTTCAGTCTCGGCCTTCCGGCGATTTCCTATTTTAACAGGACTGTCCTCGTAGTCACACCAAGATTTTTCACCGAGGGTCTGGTAAAAAGTGCGGTCTTCGCAGTACTCATCGCCGCAGTGGGATGTCTGAGGGGAATGGAGGCGTCCAACGATACACACGGGGTTGGAAGGGCGGCTACATCTGCAGTGGTAAGCGGAATTTTTCTGGTCATCGTGGCGGATACCCTCATGACTTATCTGTTCAGTAAGCTTTAGTTTTTCATTCAAATAAAATCATAAAATGAATTTATTTGAATGAAAAACTATAAAGCAGTGAAAAAAAGTATGAATACAACAAATTCAATTCCCGTTATTCAAGCGATAGACCTTACAGTGGGTTATGGGGAAACTGTTGTCCTTGAAAACATCGATTTTTCGATTGAAAAGGGGGAGATATTTGTCATAATCGGCGGATCCGGATGCGGGAAAAGCACGAT
>JBAZRS010000085.1:11909-12781 GCA_041662825.1 Victivallales bacterium
AGGCCTCTATGAACCGATGAGGGGGGATATCCTTATAAACGGAAAGAGCATTGTCAAGGCCAGTGCCGACGAGAAGAGGAGTATGATGAGGACCTTCGGGGTCCTGTATCAGTCAAGCGCGCTCTTCAGCGCCCTTTCAATCGCTGAAAACATTGCGCTTCCGATAGAGGAATACACGGATCTTTCTGAAGATGACATATGCGCCAGGGTAAATGAGAAGCTTAGCCTTGTCGGCCTTGACGGTGTAGGGTCGAAAATGCCTTCGGAACTGAGCGGGGGTATGAAAAAAAGGGCCGCCCTGGCCCGGGCAATGGCGCTTGACCCGGAAATCCTCTTCTTTGATGAGCCCTCCACCAGTCTTGATCCGGTTACAGCGGCAATGCTTGACAGGCTGATTATCGATCTGAGGGAGAGGCTCGGGACGACAATGGTGATAGTGACACATGACCTTGACAGCATATTTGCCATTTCAGACAGGGTCATAATGCTTGACAAGGATACTAAATCCATTATCGCCAGGGGGAAACCCAGGGATATTCGCAAGGACAATCATACGCCGACTGTAAAGGAGTTCCTTTTCCGTTCAGGGTTGGCGAGAAAAATGGACTGACATGACAAAGAAAATACGATTTAACCACAAAGGCACGGAGACACAAAGTATAAAGTTTTGAACAACTAACTTGGACATTGGATATTCCGTGTTGGATATTGCATATTCGGAGTTGCGGCTATTGGCCGCATAATTTGTAAATACTCAATAAAAACGAGGACAGGTTATAACATGATTGAAGCAAACAAATATAAGCTGGGGCTTTTTGTTCTTTCCGGAATGGCCCTTCTGGTGCTGGTTCTATTTCTTCTTGGAATTGCAG
>JBAZRS010000086.1:0-3493 GCA_041662825.1 Victivallales bacterium
GGATGAGACTATTTGAACTTCGTCATCGGAATCGGTGCATGCCCGGCAGGACAGGCTGGAAGTGCCGAACGGCTCGACTGTCGCACTTGTGAAGTGATCGTGTCCGCTGGTCAGCACATCGGCTTCGATCCCCGATTCGACCATGGCGGCGATATCGCGTTCCGCGCATAGGGTCATCCGCTGAATGCAAAGATTGGGACGTGCGGCGCTGATGAACCTTTCGAAACGGACCGTCATCGGAGGCGCACCCGCAGGCAGCCAGGTCAGCGAACGTCGCAATACCGCTGTATCGACATCGAGTTCACGCCTGTAGGAACGGTGCCGGCTCTTGATCATGTCGAGACGTTCACCGTTGATTGTGGGGGCCATCCCGATAAACCAGGGAAGATTTACCATCTCCCTGTTGAGGAGCGGGTGGTTTCCGAAAATGCCCGGCACATAGGTGCCCCATTTTGCATAACCGCCCGTGAACTTTTCCGCCGTCACGTTCACCGGCATGCGGAGATAACGGCGGTTTTGCGGGGAATCACTTATATGATCCTCCAATGATCCGCGTACATGCAGGTATCCGCTTCCCTGTGTGTACAGGCCTTCGCGGGCGAGGGCGGACGCCGGATCAAATACTGTCTCGACAAGCGCTGAAGCAGTCATGTTTATTTGTTCCTCTCTATCATATCGTATAGATCTTTTCTTCATTTGCAACTATAAAAAATCCAAGAACAGCCCTTGCGGGCTTAGTCTGTAAAATCCGAATCCCTCCAAACTTTGTCGTGAGCTTTGTCGCGAGCTTTATCGATTCTATTCTACGTCTGTGTCCTTTTCCGACAAAGCTCAGGACAAAGCTCAGGACAAAGCTTAGCACGAAGGGCAGGGAATACTGCTATCGCCCGACTACGGTTTTTTCTGTTCGGCAATGGCCGGAGCTTTTGCGGGAGCGGTCCGATCCAGATATTCCTGGAGATTGTTTTTGCCGTCTCCGTCGGGATCGGCATTGGGATCGGCGACGGTCGCAGTTGAATAATCCAGGAATTTTCCGAACCAGTAAATTTCGAACCAGTTGGGCAGGCCGTCGTTGTCATTGTCGGCGTACTCGCCGCGGATCAGCGGTTTTGCGTCACCGAAGTCAGCCTTCCAGTTCCTCAGGAACTCCGTTGAAAAACAGGTCATGCTGTTCTGTTCGCGGTATGGATGATCCGTGATGGGTTCGGGGCTTTCCAGACGGAGTTCGACTTTGGGCAGGAGCATCCAGTTTGAACGCAGCAACTCTGCGACGACCGGACCTGGAGTCGCCGGGAACTGCTTCCAGCTCATGCCTGCAGGGGCCTGCCATTCCGCATCGCGTCCAGGCAGCCGGATTGTTGCAGGCTTGGTAAGAATCGTCAAGACCTCCAGAACAGTTTCGGCATCCGGCTGTTTGGGCTTGAAAGGGTATATTTTCGCGCCGTGCGGATACTTGCGGTATATCAGGTAGATTTTATCGTGGTCTGTGACGGGTTCCTTGCCGGTCTTCCACCATTGGACAAAGTAGGCGTTGAGATCCAGGATAGTGTAGCGCGTCTCGTAAGCCGGTGCCAGACAGGTGTTTTCTGTGTAGTCGTTCCATGTGACGAACTGGATCAGTGTTGAGTTGTTGTCGCGGGCATGCTGCCAGCGGCTGCGGAAGATGTCCAGCCCTTTGCCTATGCGGTTGCCTCCCCAGCCGATGTTTTCATACTGGAAATACATGGGTTCCGACCACTCTGCTCCGGCGGCTTTGACCGCAGCCGCCATCTTGTCGTGAGTGTCGCCCCCGCCTAGGAATTCGCCCACCGCCCCGAATCTGGCACCCATGAAGCCTGCTGCGCGCACGATGTCATCCTTGCTCCAGCTGCCGTTCGGCACCTGGTGGAAGAAGGCGCTCATGCAGTAGTGGAAATACAGGTCGGTGCCAACCTTCTTCTGAATCTCAAGCAGCCCGTCCGCCATGATCTGCCAGCCGGCAGGATCCATCCGCAGTTTCGGGTTCTTTGTCAGTTCCTTGATGTCTATTCCGGCGAACTCCGGCTGCTGTTTGAGTATTTCGGCGCCGTGGCGGAACCCGATGAAGGAGGACATGTAGCCGAAGATCAGCGGCTTGCCGTTGCGGCGGGCGAGTTTCGGACTTGTGCCATGCTTGTCCAGGACATACTTGATTGCACCCGACAAAGCGTTGTTATCGCCACATGCGGGATCCATGCAGATGGTGATGCTGAAGGGATAATTTTTCTGCTCGGCCACTTTGAACAATGCGTCGAGCACCTGCTTTGCACCTTCGCCGCCAGCCCAGGCGTCGATTGCAAAACCGTCTATGCCGCCCCTCAGTGCGCGGCGGATTTCAAGGTCGGCCGATTCCTCCAGGGAGACGCGCATGCCGTCCGGCACCAGCGGCCAGTTGCGCCAGCGGTCGCCGATGGCGTCGAACTGTCCGGCTCCGTCGTGGCGGATTTTATGGGCGTCGTTGATGCGGTGGTGCGCCGTTGCAGCCGCAGCCACGGGGTAACAGCCCATGTAGTGGGCATAGATTGTTTTCTCCTGAGCATCGGCGGCATGCGACAGCATGCCTAGCGTCATCATTGCACCGATTCCGAAAGCCATTCCGATCCTGAAACATTTTTTATTCACGCGCAGACTCCTTAAACATATTGTTAAAATCCTATATTATTATTCGTCAGGGATTATACTGCCTGTTTACTACTCTTCCAAAGTGTATGCGGCCAGATCGCTTATCCGGCACTTCGCGCGGTCCACGAAGAGGCCGATGTCGCGTTTGCCTGCCGGTATAGGCTGGCGCATTCCGAACTGGAGCATGAGTTCATCATTCACGAAAACATCAAACCTCGAACGCCTGATGCATACATGCAGGCGATAGGGTTTGCCGTACTCAATCTTGATGCGGCGGCGGTGCATTTCCTCGAACTCCAACGCCCGTCCGGCAAAGACGCAGGATTCCTTTGCATCGAGCGCCACCACGAAATCACCCCAGGAGGCCTGCTCTTCCTGCTTCGATTTGAAAGCCAGCCCGGCTGCAACGCCTTTTTCAAGAGTGACCGTGGCTTCCGCTTCGAGGTTGTGCGACGACGCAGTAATGTAGGCGATTTGCAGGCCGGTCCGGGACTCCCCGCAATATGCTCCGTCCTCGATGCGCCATCTGCCGCCGGACACGACCCATTGCGCATGGTTGCATGGCAAGCTTGCAATTGCCGGTGTGGCGCCGGGTTCAATCAGCGTCGCGGTACGCCAAGTCTTTGCGCGGTCGCAATAGCCAAGCCGCAGGTAACCTTCCGGAGTTGTACGCAAGGTATATGGCGGTGAAATCGTCGCCACCCCGCTGTCGTTGGGGCAGGGCTGGGTGAAAAGTTCGAGACGTTCCCCCTGGAAGACGACTGTCCGGCAGGAGTAACCGCAGGAACCGTCGTTGCCGCCGATCAGCACATTGTCGTCTGCAAACTCGCGGTACGGACCTTCCGGACGGTCT
>JBAZRS010000086.1:3503-12757 GCA_041662825.1 Victivallales bacterium
GTAGACTGTCCCGCGGCTGAAGTTAGGGTCGCTGAAAATGCCGCGGTTGCCGTAGTGCTGACCGGTGAGACATGTCATGTACCAGCGGCCGTTCAGACGGAATACATCCGGAACCTCGATGCAGTTGTATTTCATAGGGGCAAATGCGGGCGGCAGGTGTTTCCAGCGGATGAGATCGTTGCTGTGCACTGTGGCGATGACAGCCTGTTCCGGTCCCTCCTCGGCCCAGGTTCGCGCGGCGTAAAATCCGTACCAGCCTTTGCCGGCCGGATCCGCTACGGTAATCAGGTCGCGGCAATCTACAGTGCCCCCGATTGCCGATTTGGCATAAGGCGGTAAGGGCAGCGGACGTTCATGGCTGATGTAAAAGGCGGGGTCAGGCGAGATAAGCGGATTGCGGGGATGCCGTGTCCAGGTTTCCAAGTCCGGACTTGTCGCCAGCCCGATATGCTGCCCGTTCCCGTGGCCGCTTGTCGAACGCATCGTATAATAAAGATAGTACAGGCCCGCATGTTCCATGACGCAGCCTGTCCATATCTGCATGTCATCCAATGTGCCGGGCGTATTCGGCGGAATGGAAAGCGGTCGCTCCTGCCAGCAGATCAGGTCCTTCGAGACGGCATGGCCCAGACACTTCAGGTCCTCCTTCGGGCGTGTCGATTCAAGCGCAGGGGATTGCAGGTGGAACATGTGGACTTCTCCCGCACGCTCGATGCACCAGGTGTCCCACATGTTGATGCCGGCAGGACGATACTCAAGTGTCCGCGGTTCCTTGTCGGTATAAGTTGTCTTCTCTTTTTTCATGGCATTACACTCCTATTTGACTTAACCGGCTTCGCCGGAACTTAAGATATTTCGACAGGATAACAGGATTTTTCATGATATTTAATTCTGTTATTTCCATTATTCTTAGATTAACTTCCTCTCTATCCCGGAGGGATAAGGTAATATAGCCTGTGGTTTCAACCACAGGTAGATCATACACACCCATCCGTCTTGAAGAGACGGAGTTGTTTTTAAGGAACAAATACAAAAACATGGATACTCCATCCCTTCAGGACGCAATCATCATGATTATAGTTCCTATGGTTGAAACCATAGGCTATATTACTTCACGCTTTCAGCGTTAAATTTGACACAAACATTAAAATACAATTTCCTATAAAATTAAATTAATCAGCTATCGCCGCGGCTTACGATTAAGAAAAAACATTGCATTGCACTCATATTATCTTCTTATACTGCATGAGTTCATCCGCGTTCACGGCCCCTTCCGCACAAGCGCATGTTCCACACCGCAGATCATAATCCGACTGGCAGCTTTTGCCGGAAGTGAGTGGGCCTGGATCAGGTGATCATCAAGATATATCTCGACAAAGCTGTGCATGAGCAGGATGCGGAGTGAAAACGAACCGGTCAAGCCCAGCTCCCGGTCCACGCGTTCAAGCAAACTCGCAGCGCCGTCAGCCGCAATCTCATCGATATCGACAACCCCTCCGTCTTGAATCCGGAAATGTGTGGCCCGCTGCCTGTCATCGCAGCATACGAGAATTTCGGGTTTGACATCATCCGGATTCTGCGGTATTCGCAATGTGCCTTCAATCAGCATCCCGGCCGATGGATCATAGGAAATAGTTTCATTAGTCTTCTGACATGTCTTCCAACCGTTTGTGGCCGCCGTGTTTCCATGCCACCATTTGAGGCGCAGCGTAGCGGACTTATCCACCTCCGCCAATTTTAGGGGTGCGAAAAACACTTCCCCGTCCGGCGCAACAACATGGTGATTTACGAGCAATTCACCGTCTTTCGGGAAGAAGCGGGCGAAGTAGCTGTGCATGCGTCCTGGCGGAGATGTCAGCAGTGCGTAGTTTGTTGTTATGGGGCGGAATGGTCCAGAGGGTGCATCGGCGACAAAGCTGAACATGCCCGAACTGCAGGAATTGTATGAGGTGTAGCTTCCAAGCATAGTGTAATATAGGCCTCCGATTTCAGCGACCGCCCCAGACTCGATGACGGGCATGGGTGCAACATCACCCCATTCGATGCTCGGAGGCGGCAGTGCGCGCCATGTCACGCCATCATCAGTCTCACCGAATCCGAATCCGGTGAAATCGAGCGGGTTGGCGGTCCAGTAACCGTAGCGGCCGCCACCGGGCCTGTCGATGGAGTAGATGCAATCCCAGCGTCCGTCGTTGCCGCCTCCTGTCCTGTACCAGCGCCCGTCAGGACGGAACTCGTGTTCATTGCCCAGACGACGCCAGTGGAGCAGGTCGGAAGATTCCGCGAAAAAGATGGTCTGCGCATTCCCGCGCCACTCGGAGAAATTCAAGATTAATCGCGGCTCGGATCCGTGCGACGGCGCCTCCCATACAGTGCCCGTGCCCAGCCAGGTGACGCCTTCGGCCTTCTCGAGAACCATGCCGTGTTCACGCCAGCGGACGCCGTCATCGGATGTCGCCATGGCGATCCCGTTCCAATGGCCTCCGGGGCCTGCGAGGTGGAAGAGGTAATACATACCTTTGTGCCAGTACAGCCATGTGTCCCACATGTTGCCGCTTGTCCTGGCCTTGTAGAATAGCAATTGTTCCATAATCTGATCCCCGATATTTATTTCTGGCATGGCCAGAGCAGGTTTGCCCTCTGGGTTTTCGCTTCATCTTCCGGAAGTTTCGCACTCAGTTCACGGTAGAGGCGGTCACCCGTGAACAGCTCCGCCTGCTGCAGAAACGGATAAAGATCAATCCTGTTCAGGTCTGTGACCTGCTGGTGCGTCCATGTTTTTTTCGGATCCGCGTAAACAGCCATGAAGTCGACAGCAGCCTTCAGCAGGCTTTTTTGGGCGGAAGGGAAATCCCAGTAATCCACCCCTGCCTGCCGACCCAGTTCCGCCAAAGCCAGCAGTCCGCTCAAATTAATGAGACTATATGTGAAGGAGCGCGTCCTTGCCAGTTCATGTTTCTGACTGCCGTCCGCAGACACCTGCGCCGCGAGGCGGTTTTTCCGGGCGGCTGTTACTGTCTTCTTCGCCAATTCAAGTTGTCCGGTATAGAGTGCGAAGTGAGCCACCTGGACGTCATACCAGGTCCCGTGATTGTTTATTTCCCTGCTCTCCGTTTTGCCGTTGTCACTGTCGCAGATCCATTTCAGGTAAGTCCTGAACCATTCCTGCAGAGCCTGCTGCTGCTGTCCGGTCAGCGTCTCCGATCCTTCCAGAAGCGATACGGAATTAATCACCTGTGAAAAGCGCCGGGTTTCAATGATGCCTATGCCCCGGCCTTCGCAGTTTCCCGGAATGCCCTGTCCGTATTTCAGGTGCGGATGCATGCAGGTCGCCTGGTCGAGAAACCATGTGGAGATGAATAGGGCGGCGCGGTCGGCGTATTTCCGTTCACCTGTAAAATACCAGGCAAGAGCCAGTGTTTCTGTTCCGGAAGCCATGTTCTCCAGCGCCACGCGGTCGGAGCCCGGACCCATGCTCTGCGGGTTTACATCGCCATCCCTTCTGATGTAGGGCAGGCCGTTTTTCTTTCCCGGATTGGGCCACCAGTACGGGCCGAAGCTCATGTAATCGTGCTTGTCCCCGCTTGGGGGCGTGAGGGTTTTATTCATCACGGTAAACGGTCCCTGGGCCAGCCAGACATCCGCTTCCTTCCGTAATGCAGTCATCGCGGGAATTAATTCCTGATCACCCTTCTTTATACTTTCTTTGGCTGCACGCAGGCGGTTGAAATCCATTATGACAGTCAGGTAACCCGTATTCTGCGCTTCTGTGACCGTTGCGGAATTCGCAACAGTGATTGTTGTGAGCATGGCGATAATCCCCGCCGATAAACGGCTTATTGATTTTTTTATTTTCATGTGTTTATAATTTCCCTGCGGTGTTTTGCGGCATTCGCGCGCGGTATGTCCGGATCGATTTCAACTGTCTCAACCGTCACTTCGACCGCTTTGCCGACAGCACGCGCCGGGACAGTCACAATGTTCATCCATGAACTTTCGTCGTATTCAAACGCCACGGGGGAATCGTCCAGCGTCGCGCTGGTCGCTTTCCTCGTGCAGGGAAGTTCAATCCGGTATTTCCGCAAACGAGGCTGTCCCTTGAAACGTCCCTGTGAAGGTTCAACCTTGACAACTGTTTTATTTCCGCATCGGCGGTAATACAGCTTTGTCCATGCGCATTTCCCTTTCAGATATCCGTCCGTCTGGCCGTCGTCTTCGTACAAGACAGATTCGCCTTCCTCCCCGGGGTAACAGCGCACTGTAAGCGTTTCCATGGAAGTGTCGGACATGCGGGGCGTGTATGGCTGCATCGGGATGGGCGTGCCCGCTCTCGCATAGAGGGGAATCTCGTCTATGGCGGCCTTGACAGTCACCTCGTTTCCGCCTTCAAATCTTTCGCCGCTGAAGATATTGTACCATCTGGAATCCGGGGGGAACCACACGGTCTTTTCCGCAACAAAGTCGGGACCTGCGCCTTTCGTGATGACCGGAGATACGAAGATGTTTTCACCGAAGAGGTATTGATGCCGGTATCGGTACGATTCCTCAGCATTGGGATATTCAAGATAAAGCGGGCGCAGCAGGGGCAGGCACTTGTCGTGACATTGACGGACTCCGGTGTAAATGTACGGGAACAGTTTTACGCGGAGGTGGAAGGCGCTGCGCATTGCCCCCTCCATCTGTTCGCCCCAGAGCCACGGACGCCGGTCAAGCTTGTCCCCGGTTGAATGAAGCCGGAGCGAAGCTGACAATGCTCCGAACTGGACCCATCGGACATATGCTTCCGGATCGCGTTCGCCGTAGAATCCGCCGATGTCGTGCGCCCAGAAGAAGCAGCCGGTGTTGCCTGACGCGAGGGTGAACGGGATTTCGAACGCCAGCATCTTCCAGTTGGCGGTGGCGTCGCCGGAGAAATGGATCGGATGGCGGTGATCACCCCAGCCGCCCCAGCGGCTGAAAGCCTGTCCGCGCCGTCCGCTCCGCTCCGAGTTCTTATAGTAAAGGTAGTTGAGCCATGGAAGATGGCGCAGGTTCGGCACTCCGCGGACGTAGGGGTAGACGTAATCCTGCTGCCAGTCGACCCACCAGAAATCGATCCCCTGTTTCTCAAGAGGATCGAGCGCGGCCTTGAAGAATGCCTCCATGTAGCGGGGATCTCCGGCGTCGTAAGGGAGGTTTTTGCGTCCTTCGGGACGCTTCCCCGCAAGCTTCATGAAATGTTCATAACACTCCTCGTGTTCCCTCACACCGTCGCAGGGATGATCGTTGAGCGTCACAAATATGCCGTCATCCCTGAATTCTTTCAGTAATCCCTCCGGGTCGGGAATCAGTTTTTTGTTCCATGTGTATCCGGTCCATCCGAGCATGTTGGCGTGGCCGTATCCGGTTGTGGCGTCTTCCAGGGTGTGCCAGTCCATGTCCATCACCATGATGTCCAGCGGGAAATCGTGGTCGCGGTATTCATTTACGATGGCGCGGAAATCGTCCGCCGTGTATTTGTGCCAGCGGCAGTACCATGATCCAAACACATGCCTGCGGGGCAGTGGAGCTTTCCCTGAAATGGCGGCAAGGGCGCTGAAGGCGGCCTTGTAATCCGAACCGTATCCGAAAAAGTACCAGTCAAATCCGGACTTGGCGCTGCCGCGCCGCTGTTGAATCCATCCATCTGCAAGCACAGGTTTACCTGAGTCGTCAATCAGATGCCAGCCGTCACGGGATAGCAGACCGTCCGGAAGGGGTACTTCGTCTCCTAGGCCATCCAGCGTAGGAAGCGGTCCGCCTAGGTTCCGCTCATTCTTCATGCCGGGGGTCCAATGGATTTCACGCCCGTCCTCCAAGACGGCGACGCGAAGATTTCCTGCGTGGAATGGCTTCCCGTCCTCATGGTAATCGATGCGGATGCGGTCCGTCTCGATGGTCAGAGCGTTTGCCGAACTGCTGATTCTGGTGTTGTCGCAGCGCGCCTGACGGTTGAAGGCGAAAAGGGTGGGCTCGTCGGTGAATCCATATTCCGCCGAATATTCCATCCTCACGCATGCCGCATCGATCACGGTAAAGCGGGCAGAGCCCTTCACAGCTGTCGCCGCATAAGGCTTAACCGGGCTAAGCTGTTCCATCCGTTTTTCCATCTTGGATTTCATTTACCCTTCAGCTTGGCAAAGCCTTCTGCGGATACGGCGACGCGTATGCCGAGGTAGATGTAGCCGGGATAACCGGTGTTGTTGAATTCCCGGTCCTTGTTTCTCTGCGACCAGTTATAGTAGCCCCATGAACCCCCGCGGATGGAGCGGTGAGGCGACACCTGCTGATCGCACGGGTTGCTCTGTTCTACGTTCGGATATGGATTGTAATAGTCGCTGCACCATTCGCCCACATTGCCCGCCATGTCCATCAGTCCATCGCGGCTGGAGCCCTTCGGATAATCGCCGACGATGCTGACACCGCCGCCGGTCGAAGCGGTCCGCTTCGGTGATATTGAGAGGCTCTTTTCCAGCTCGAAGTTGCCAAGTTCCGCTTCTGGCGGCTTGTTGCCCCAGGGGTAAATCCTGTTCTCCCCGCGTCCGGTGGCGGCGTATTCCCATTCGGCCTCGGTCGGCAGGCGGAACCCGTCGGCCTGCATGTTGATCGTCCAGTCTTTTTCGTTGTAAACAGATGTCAGGCCGTACTGCTTTGACAGCCAGTTGCAGTAGCGGGCGGAATCTGTCCAGGAGACATAGATCACAGGTTCTTTGTCGCGCCAGGAAAAGCCGTCGCGCCGTTTCCTGTGTTCCGGCATGAAGCGTTCATATTCGGCGTTGGTCACCTCGTATTTGCCGAGGGCGAAAGAGGGCAGTGTGACCTGATGGGCGGGGACTTCATCGGGCTGCACGGACTTGCTGTCACCCATGGTGAAGGAGCCGGCCGGGAGGAGAATCAGTTCCGGTGCGGTCGCGGTCGAGGGTTTGGAAGTGAAGATGTTGACCTTGATCAGATCTATTTTGCGGATCGTAGCCGTGCCGTGATCGTTGTAATCGTTTTTGCTCAGATTGGGATCGGTCGTCTGATCGTTGCGGATGGTCAGCTTAGTGGTCTTGTCCCACATCGACCAGAAGAATGAGACTGTCCGGAACTCCTTGCCCGTCGGAGGCAGGAAGAGGGGGAAGTAGTTCGGCTGCTCGCTGTTGGCGCCCGGTGCGCCGTCCGCGTAGAGTGTCAGACGGGTCTCCTTGTCCGACGGATTGCAGTAGGTGACCCGGAAATTGTAGGGTGAGTTTTCAAGTTTGCCGGCCTGGAGGACAATCTGGTCGTTGGGGGTGACACCGAGTTCGATGTCGCGTTCCGCCTGCAGAGTCTGGACAAGCGGTCCGGCAGCGGCGCCAGAAGTCCAGGTGCGATATGCCAGATGGCCGCCTTTGACGCTGTTTTCCTTTGTCGGCTGGTCAATGATCGTCCTGCGCCCGGAGACATCGATGAGCGGCTTGCTGTTGCGCTTGAGGATGAAGCGCGGCACGCCTGGTTCCATCGGGATTTCGCAGTTGGAGATGCCTTTCGCCAGTGTGAAGGTCTTTTCCGTTTTGCCGAGGGTCACAGTAAGTTCTGCGTCGGCCGTGAGGAACGCGGTGACGTTGACGGCGTCGTGCACGTCGTCGTGGAGCTGGTCGTAGGGGTAGGTGCAGAAGCGGACATCGACCCAGCGGTTCTCCTTCTCATCCCAGACCTGGTGCTGGTCCTTGCTCCTGATCCTGTACGAGAAATAGATTTTGTCCTGCGTGATGTCAGGTTTCACATCGTTCTTGAACCAGTTGACGTAATATGAAGTGACATCGAGGTAGGATTCGTCGCGGTTGTAATAGTCTTTGTGCAGGGCGGCGTTGCCGTAGCCGCTTTTCCAGCGGTAGGGCATCAGGTTCGAGTCTTCATTGTAATCGTTCCAGGTGACTATTTCCACCAGGTCTGCCTGATCCCGGATGAGGCCCTCCCATATTGAACAGTATCCGGACATTCCGCGGAAGTCGCGCAGGTTCGGGCTGTTGTAGGCGGGAACGGAGCCTGCCATGAATATCTTGTCTGCGAAGAGCGTGCCGCGGCGGGCGGTGGCGTTGGTGTTGATGAGGTCGTTGACTGTACCGTCACAGCTGAAGTAGAACATGCCGTCGATCTTGTTGCCCGGCTGGAAGAAATTAAGCACGGTTTCCAGGCTCCATGCCATCGGGTGATAACTGCGGCCGACGGCTGGCACAAGAAGGAAGTCGTAACCGGACTTGCGCAGCTGTTCCGCAATCGGCGTGTACTTTTCGGGCAGACCCGCGTAACCTGACTGGAATACTTTGCCGCGGTATTGGAACTGGTTCGGGTGCTTGAAATAGCGGGTAAACATGTCGTCAACGCCGAATTTTGTCCATTCATTGATGGGAATACATGCGAAGTCGGGAGACATGAAAAGCTTGAAGCCTGAGTCAAGGTCTTTGGCGGCCTGGTAAATGCGGTCGGCGTTGGTGACATAGCGCGTGTCGACCAGCTTGCCATCCTTTTCCGTTTTTTTCCATTCGCCGCAGTTGAGCGCAAAGCCGTCGATGCCGTAACGCTGTGCCAGCACAATTTCCCGCTGATAAAATTCCGGCGTGGCGGAAAAACAGGTCATGTAATGGGCGAAGACGAAATGTTTCGACGGCGCGGCGGCATCGTCGGCCTTAGCCGGCAACAGCGTTGATGCGAGCGCAGCCATGACTGTGAGAAATAAGCACTTTTTTCCGATCATTTTAAAATTTCCTCTTTTTTTGTATTTAAAATTAAAACGCCTTATTGTTTTTTATCATTCAAAAGCCGTGCTCCGGGAGACGTATCGTTCTCCCCGGATTTGAAGTAGGGCGACTCGGGCGGCAGCAGGTAAAAAGGTTCGGTCAGGGACAGCTGGTCGGCGGCAAAAATAAATCCGTCGGTTTTCAAGCCTTTGATCTCGGCAGGCCAGTCGGAGGGCGTAAATGATTTTCCTCCGACATCTATTTTCCCCTCTCCGACAATTGTCCGGACCAGAGAGGCGTTGCCCATGGCGGCGGCATCAATCAACAGGCTGATTTTACAGCCGGAAATCAGCGAATTGTTGATTTTTACGCCGGTCGTGGCTTTCAGTCCGACCTTCGCATTGGCGATAGTGCAGCGTTCCAGTTTGGCGTTATCCGCTTCCACCCCGATGGTTTTGGGAGTGGCGATGATCAGGCAGTTAACCAGATTGACGGCAGTGTTTTTTTCAACACTGATCTGAGTCCCGCCGTTAT